>NZ_BAABGT010000148.1:0-1423 GCF_039541715.1 Pseudonocardia xishanensis | reverse complement strand
GGTCAGCACTCCCGATCTCCGGGCGTGGAGCCCTACGCTCAGACCGTGCGCCCGCTGGTCGTGAGGAGACCGTGACCGCTGATGGGATGACGTGCCCTTGCGGCGCATCGCGCAGCGGGTGAGCACTTGACCATTAGAGCGCGGTGGTCTTCTCCACGCTGCCGTCGTTGCCGGTAGAGCGCGCGGGAGGCTGCGGATGACGGTGTTCGTCGGTGATGACTGGGCCGAGGACCACCACGATGTGGAGATCGTCGACGACGCCGGTCGACGTCTGGGCCGGGCCCGGCTGCCCGAGGGTATGGCGGGGATGACGCGGCTGCACGAGATGATCGCCGAGCACCTCGACGACGCCGATGTCGACGGCGGTACCGGGATGCTCGCAGGCGGCACGGTGGTGGTCGGGATCGAGACCGACCGCGGCCCGTGGGTCGCCGCGCTCGTGGCGGCGGGCTATGAGGTGTTCGCGATCAACCCGCTCTCAGCGGCCCGTTACCGGGAGCGGCACTCCACCTCGGGAGCGAAGTCCGATCCCGGGGATGCGCACGTGCTGGCCGAGATCGTGCGGCTCGACCGGGCCCATCACCGCCCGGTGGCCGGGGACTCCGCCCAGGTCGAGGGCCTGAAGATGATCGCCCGTACCCATCAGAGCTTGGTCTGGGACCGCACCCGACATGTTCAGCGGCTGCGGCAGGTGTTGCGGGAGTACTTCCCGGCCGCGCTGGATGCAATCGCCGCGGGTCGGTTGGAGCTCGCCGACCCCGACGCTCTGGAACTGCTGGAGCGGGCCGGGGACCCCGATCGGGCCGCGCGACTGTCGCGTTCGAAGATCGCCGCGATCCTGAACAAGGCACGGCGACGTGACGTCGAGGCCCGCGCCGAGCTGATCCAGACCGCGCTACGGGCCCCGGCGCTGCGCCAACCGGCGGCGCTGGAGTCGGCCTACACAGTGGTCGCGGGCACCCAGATCCGGTTGCTGGGCGGGATCATTGCCCAGCTCCCGGAGCTGGAGGAGGTACTGGGCGCGGGTTTTGGCCGGCACCCGGACGCTGAGATCTACACCAGCCAACCCGGCCTCGGTGTGATCCTCGCGGCCCGGGTGCTCGCCGAGTTCGGAGACGACCCGCACCGCTACCGCGACGCCAAAGCCCGCCGCAACTACGCGGGCACCTCACCGATCACCCGCGCCTCCGGGCGCCGCACGGTGGTGCTGGCCCGCTACGCCCGCAACAAGCGGCTTGGTGACGCTGTTCATCAATGGGCGTTCTGCGCTCTCACGAGTTCACCTGGGGCACGGGCCTACTACGACAGCCTCCGCGAGCGCAAGGTCGGCCACCACGCCGCCCTCCGCCAGCTCGGCAACCGGCTCGTCGGGATCCTGCACGGCTGCCTGAAGACCCGAACCCCCTACGACGAGACCACCGCC
>NZ_BAABGT010000147.1:0-1175 GCF_039541715.1 Pseudonocardia xishanensis | reverse complement strand
CACTTCTTGCGTGGGGGTTCGGTCCCCGAGGCATAAGCGTGGTCGACTGTTCAGCTCCTCAGCGATCAGCTCGGCCTCGCCTCTACTCGTCTTCCCGAGATCAGTCCCTTTCGGTAGATACTGCCGGAGCAGGCCGTTCGTGTTCTCGTTCGTTCCTCGCTGCCACGGTGAGTGGGGATCGGCGAAGTATATCTTCAGTCCTGTCCGTTCCTCAATCCTAGGATGATGGAACATCTCGTTTCCCTGGTCCCAGGTGAGCGTCCTGCGTAGACCCGTCGGGAGCGCCCGGAAGGTGTCGGATAGGGCATCCGCCACGGCGGTGGCCGAGTAGCCATTCGGGAGCGGCACCAAGATGGTGAAGCGGGTCTTGCGTTCGACCAGCGTCGCGATCGCGGCGTGTCGAGTGGACCCGATGATCAGGTCGCCTTCCCAGTGCCCGATCTCCCGTCGCGACAGCACACCGGTAGGCCGCTCGTGGATCGACCGCATCGTCGTGCACTGCTTGAGTGCGCCGTCGCGGGTGCGTCCGCGCCCGCGGCGGCGACGATAGGTGCGGCCGGTGCGGAGCATCTCAGAGCGTTGAACCTGCCGTCGGCGCCCCAGAACATCTCGCGCAGGTAGTTCTCGGCTCCGCGGCGAGAGGTGGCCGTCGTAGACGGCGCGGTAGATCGTCTCGGTGCACACGTGCCAGGCCGTGCGACGCCGGAAACGGCGACGCAACCACCGGCTGACCTGAGCCGGTGACCACCGGCGGCGCAGCTTGACCACGACGACGCGGGCCAGATCGCCGTCGACGACGAGTCGCTGCAGCTTTGGACGCCTTCTCCGCAGATGCGCCTGATTGTGGGCATACCAGGGCTGGTAGGTGCCGTCCGGTTTCCGGTTCCGAGCGATCTCACGATACACCGACTGATGAGATTTCCCGACGCGGTCCGCGATCTTCTTCACCGGGTCCCCGGCCTTCAGGCCGTCCGCGATCTCGATGCGGTCGTTCTGGCTGAAATAGCGGTCGCTGATCGGGCGCTCCACGATGTGCACGGCGCCAGCATCGAGGAACCACAGCGAGCCACAGCTCACCGACACGCCGACCAGCCGCGCCGCCTCTGAGCTCCTGACACCCGACCGAATCAGTTCGAAATAGCGCCTCTTGAGTTCTGGCGGCATCTTGTTTGGAG
>NZ_BAABGT010000146.1:0-556 GCF_039541715.1 Pseudonocardia xishanensis | reverse complement strand
CGCGGTCGGCCTCGGCGGGGTCGAAGCGGTGCGGATCGAACTCACCGCCCGCCCACTCGCGGCGCTCGTCGTGGTCGGGGTGTGACGGGTCGGCCATGACGGCCTGGAACTCCTCATACCCCCAGATGCCGCCGACGTCCTCGGGCGGGCACGCCCCCTGGCCCGCGACACAGCGCGGATAACGCACACCCGGCTCGGCGCCCAAGACCTTGTCCACGGTGATCTCGTGGGCCCAGTTGTCGCCGAAGTCGTAGACATAGCCGAAGCGGTCCCCCTGCTTGACCAGGCGGAACAGCTTGCCCTTCGACTCGTCGACGACGTCCTGGCCGGGCCAGTCCGGGTCCGGCATCCCATAGCGGCGCCCGGCGATCTCGAACTCGTGCAGGTGCGAGTTCGTCCAACCCACCGCCGACTGGACCACCTCGTGCAACACCGCCAAGTCGATCTCGCCCGGCACCTGCACCCGACGCCGGACCGACGGCCGTACCCCAGCCAACACGATCTCCAGCTCGAAGATCTTCGTCTTCACTGAGACGCGACGCGCGGGCATGAGCCG
>NZ_BAABGT010000145.1:0-521 GCF_039541715.1 Pseudonocardia xishanensis | reverse complement strand
ATCAACATCCAGTACACCTCCGGGACCACGGGGTTCCCGAAGGGCGCGACGCTGTCGCACCACAACATCCTCAACAACGGCTACTTCGTCGGCCGGATCTGCGGCTACACCCCCGAGGACCGGGTGTGCATCCCGGTGCCCTTCTACCACTGCTTCGGCATGGTCATGGGCAACCTGGCGTGCACCACCAACGGCGCCACGATGGTGATCCCGGGACAGGGCTTCGACCCGCTCGCCACGCTCGAGGCCGTCGCGCAGGAGAAGTGCACCTCGCTCTACGGGGTGCCGACGATGTTCATCGCCGAGCTCAACCACCCCGAGTTCGAGTCCTACGACCTGTCCTCGCTGCGCACCGGGATCATGGCGGGCTCGCCGTGCCCGGTGGAGGTGATGAAGCAGGTCGTCGCCCGGATGGGGATGGAGGAGGTGACCATCGCCTACGGCATGACCGAGACCTCCCCGGTGTCCACCCAGACCCGCGTCGACGACCCGCTGGAGCTGCGGGTCTCCACCGTCGGCCG
>NZ_BAABGT010000143.1:0-945 GCF_039541715.1 Pseudonocardia xishanensis | reverse complement strand
GTTGAAACGTTCTGCTTTGCCGTTGGTCCAGGGGCAGCGGGGCTTGGTGAACCGCTGTGCGATGCCGAGCTCGGTGCAGGTCGCGGCGAACAGCCAGCTACGCCGGTAGGCCATGGCGTTGTCGGTCATGATCCGTTCAACGGTGACGTCGTGGTCGGCGAAGAACGCGGTGGCATGGCGGAGGAACCGCGCGCAGGCGTGCTGGTCCTCCCCACCGTCGGTCTTGTTGATGACCTCGACATAGGCCAGGCGGGAGTGGTCATCAACCGCGACGTGGACGTAGTCGTAGCCCACCCGTGGCCCGGACCGGGACGCACGGGCTTGGACGGAGCCGCGGCCATGTGCCCACCATCCGCCACCGGCGCGGATATGGCCGAGCTTCTTGACGTCGATGTGGACCAGCTCGCCCGGGCGGGCGCGTTCGTAGCGGCGCCACCGGCTCGGGCCGTGGGCTCGGGTGGCCGGATCAGCCTGACGGAGCTGTTCACCGGTGGGCGGGTCCAGATCACGCAGCCGGGAGATCCCGAGCCGGACAAGCACCTTGTGCACCCCGGAGGAGGAAATGCGGGTGCCGTCTTGTCGGCGCAGCTCGTAGGCGATGCGGTCTGGGCCCAGCTTGCGATCACGGCGCAGCCGCTCGATACGGGCCTCCACCTGCGGTGATGTGCGGCGCGGGTGGCGATGCGGTCGTGAGGAACGCTCCACGAGTCCCGCCTCACCGTCGATCGTCCAGCGGGTGTGCCATTTGTGCAGACACTGCCGCGAGACCCCGGCCTCTGCCGCGACATGCGCCTTCGGGCGACCACGATCGACCCGCAGACACAACCGGCGCTTGCCCTCGACGTTGAGCGGGGCATTACGGTGCGACACGAGGACCTCCAGGGTCGACGGTGTGTGTGCCTTCAGCAGCTCCACACCTCGCCCGGAGGTCCTCCCTATTTCAAG
>NZ_BAABGT010000142.1:0-946 GCF_039541715.1 Pseudonocardia xishanensis | reverse complement strand
CGCTGAGCGCCGGGATCGTGTCGGTCGAGGTCACCTCCTCGCCGCTGGAAGCCGTGTCGGGGACTGCGGTGGCGCGGGAGCGGGCCAGGACCTCGAGCCCGAGGTAGCGCCGTCCTTCGGCCCATTCGTCGTGCTGCTCGGCCAACACCGCACCGACCAGGCGGATCAGCGAGTCGCGGTCCGGGAAGATCCCGACCACGTCGGTGCGCCGCCGGATCTCCCTGTTCAGCCGCTCGCTCGGGTTGTTCGACCAGATCTGGCGCCACACCTCCTTCGGGAACGAGGTGAACGCCAGGACGTCCGCGCGCGCCTGGTCGAGGTGCTCGGCCACCTTCGGCAGCTTCTCGGCCACCCCGTCGAGGACCCGGTCGAACTGGGCGTGCACCGATGCGGCGTCGGGCTGGTCGTAGACCGAGTGCAACAGCGCCCGCACCCATGGCCAGCTGCTCTTGGGGGTCGCGGCCATCAGGTTCGCCGCGTAGTGGGTCCTGCAGCGTTGCCAGGCGGCGCCGGGCAGTGTGGCCCCGATCGCTGAGACGAGCCCGGCGTGGGCATCGGAGGTGACCAGCCGAACCCCGGTCAGGCCGCGGGCGGTCAGGTCGCGGAAGAACCCCAGCCAGCCGGCGCCGTCCTCGGCCGAGGTGACCTGCAACCCGAGGATCTCCCGGTGCCCGTCACCGTTCACGCCCGTGGCGAGCAGGGCGTGCACGTTGACCACCCGGCCGCCCTCGCGGACCTTCAACACGAGCGCGTCCGCGGCCAGGAACGTGTAGGGCCCGGCGTCGAGTGGGCGGGTCCGGAACTGTTCGACCTGGGCGTCGAGCTCGGCGGCCATCACCGAGACCTGCGACCTCGACAGCCGGGTGATCCCCAACGACTCGACGAGCTTCTCCATCCGTCGGGTCGACACCCCGAGCAGATAGCAGGTCGCGACCACCGTGGTCAG
>NZ_BAABGT010000141.1:0-1192 GCF_039541715.1 Pseudonocardia xishanensis | reverse complement strand
CCTGGTCGTCGGCACGCCCCAGGAAGTCCAGGTTCCCGTCCGACCGCCGCCGCACCACGTCCCCCGTGCGGTACATCCGGCCCCCCGGCACGAACGGGTCCGCCACGAACGACGACGCCGTGAGCCCGGCCTGGCCGAGGTAGCCCCGGGCCAGCCCGACGCCCGAGATGTGGAGCTCCCCGGCGACCCCGTCGGGTACCGGCCTCAACCAACCGTCCAGCACGTAGCCCGCCGTGTTCGTGATCGCCGTACCCACCGTGCTGGTCGCGCTGTCGCGGGTGCTCCCACCCAACGTGTTGATCGTGTACTCCGTCGGGCCGTACAGGTTGTAGCCCCAGGTGCCCTCCGCGTCCCGAAGCCGACCCCACACCGCCTCCGGGACCGCCTCACCACCCAGCAACACCAACACCGGACGGTGCCGACCCGGCCCGTCCTCCAGCAACCCGGCCGCGAAGAGATGATGAGCGTAGGTCGGGGTCACGTTCACACAGTCGATCTCCTGCGCATCGCAGTACGCCACCAACGCCTCCGCGTCCTGACGCAACTGCTCGTCACAGACGTGCACCTCGTGGCCCTCGACGAGCCAGAGCAGCTCCTCCCACGACATGTCGAACGCGAACGACACCGTGTGCGCGATCCGCAGCACCCGGCCCCCCGCCAGCTCCACCGACGGCGCGAAGATCTCCGCCCGGTGGTTGACCAGCATGTTCGTCAAACCCCGGTACGGCGTCACCACACCCTTCGGCCGCCCCGTCGACCCCGACGTGAAGATCACATACGCCGGACGCTCCAACCGACCCGCACACCCCGGAGCGAAGTCCCCCAGCTCCTCGGCCGACAACGGCTCCCCCGACAACCACCCCAGCTCGGGCGAGTCCACCAGCACCTGCTCCACGCCGGCACCGGCGAACCGGGCCCTCGACGCGTCGTCCGTCACCAACACAGCGGCGCCCGCGTCCGCGACGAGGCCCAGCAACCGCTCCGTCGGATGCTCGAGCTCCAACGGCAGATACGCCGCCCCCGCCCGCAGCACCGCGAACAACGCCACCACCATCTCCACCGACCGCGACAACCCCAGAGCCACCACCACCTCCGGACCCACACCCCGCGCCCGCAACAACCGCGCCAACCGCGACACCCGCACATCCAGCTCCGCGAAGCTCACCCGCTCCGCCCCGAACACCACAGCCGT
>NZ_BAABGT010000140.1:0-587 GCF_039541715.1 Pseudonocardia xishanensis | reverse complement strand
CCCGAGTCCACCAGGTCCCTCGCGATCAAGTCCGCCCGGTGTCGCTTCCACCGGGCTCGCCCGGTCACGCCTCGGACGCCGTTGCGCGCCATCAGCATCTCCACCGCATCGTGCCCGACGGTGACGCCGCGACCGAGGACGAACTCGGCGTGGACCCGCCTCACACCGTAGGTGCCGTTCGACGCGTGGTGCACCTCTCGGATCTGGTCGACCAGCCAGGCGTGTCGGATCGCCCTCGCCGACACAGGCCGAGTCAGCGCGGCGCAGTAGCCCGACTCGGCCACACCCGGAACTCGAGTGGCCGGCTGGACCGGAAGCCCTTCACCGGCCATCACCGCGATCGCCTCGTACCGCCTTGCTGGGGGCACCACCTTCCCCAGCAGCTCCGTGCCGCGCCGGTGGATCGCCAGCTCGGTCTCCCGCTCCGCGATCCGGCTCTTCGCCGCGGTCAACTCGGACTTCTCGCCACTGCTCAGGCCCGGCCGCAAGCCCTTGCCGATGCGGTCCTGTCGGCGTCGGGTGTAGATCGACTGCGCGCCGACCCCGAGATCTCCTGCGACGTCGACCACCGGCCGTCCGGCCTCGAC
>NZ_BAABGT010000139.1:0-1711 GCF_039541715.1 Pseudonocardia xishanensis | reverse complement strand
CGAATGCAGAGTGAGAATCTCTGCCGCCGGATGACCAAGGGTTCCTGGGCCAGGTTGTTCCGCCCAGGGTGAGCCGGGACCTAAGGCGAGGCCGACAGGCGTAGTCGATGGATAACGGGTTGATATTCCCGTGCTCGTGATAGTGCGTCCATGCTGAGGTCGTTGATGCTAACCATCCGAAGCCCCCCGTGATGCCTTCGGGCTGAGTGGGTGTGGTGGAGCGTGGGAACCGATTCGGTAGTAGGCAAGCGATGGGGTGACGCAGGAGGGTAGCCTCGCCACGCGGTGGTTGTCGTGGTGTAAGCCTGTAGCCTGATTCCTAGGTAAATCCGGGGGTCGTGAAGGGTGAGAGGTGATGCGTAGCCGATTGAGGCGAAGTAGGGTGATCCCATGCTGTCGAGAAAAGCCTCTAGTGAGTGCTGTTGCGGCCCGTACCCCAAACCGACACAGGTGGTCAGGTAGAGAATACCGAGGCGATCGAGTGAACTCTGGTTAAGGAACTCGGCAAAATACCTCCGTAACTTCGGGAGAAGGAGGGCCGGTTGTCTTGAAGCTCTTCGCGGGCTAGGGACGGCCGGTCGCAGAGACCAGGCCCAAGCGACTGTTTACTAAAAACACAGGTCCGTGCGAAGTCGCAAGACGATGTATACGGACTGACGCCTGCCCGGTGCTGGAACGTTAAGAGGACCTGTTAGTCCTTCGGGGCGAAGCGGAGAATTTAAGCGCCAGTAAACGGCGGTGGTAACTATAACCATCCTAAGGTAGCGAAATTCCTTGTCGGGTAAGTTCCGACCTGCACGAATGGCGTAACGACTTGGGCGCTGTCTCGACCAGAGACTCGGCGAAATTGCACTACGAGTAAAGATGCTCGTTACGCGCGGCAGGACGGAAAGACCCCGGGACCTTTACTACAGCTTGGTATTGGTGCTCGGTTCGGCTTGTGTAGGATAGGTGGGAGACTGTGAAGTGGTCACGCTAGTGGCTGTGGAGTCGTTGTTGAAATACCACTCTGGTCGAATTGGGTGTCTGAACCTCGGGCCATGATCTGGTTCAGGGACAGTGCCTGGTGGGTAGTTTAACTGGGGCGGTTGCCTCCCAAAGAGTAACGGAGGCGCCCAAAGGTTCCCTCAGCCTGGTTGGCAATCAGGTGTCGAGTGTAAGTGCACAAGGGAGCTTGACTGTGAGACTGACGGGTCGAGCAGGGACGAAAGTCGGGACTAGTGATCCGGCACCACCTTGTGGAAGGGGTGTCGCTCAACGGATAAAAGGTACCCCGGGGATAACAGGCTGATCTTGCCCAAGAGTCCATATCGACGGCATGGTTTGGCACCTCGATGTCGGCTCGTCGCATCCTGGGGCTGGAGTAGGTCCCAAGGGTTGGGCTGTTCGCCCATTAAAGCGGTACGCGAGCTGGGTTTAGAACGTCGTGAGACAGTTCGGTCCCTATCCGCCGCGCGCGCAGGAGACTTGAGGAAGGCTGTCCCTAGTACGAGAGGACCGGGACGGACGAACCTCTGGTGTGCCAGTTGTCCCGCCAGGGGCATGGCTGGTTGGCTATGTTCGGAAGGGATAACCGCTGAAGGCATCTAAGCGGGAAGCTCGTTCCAAGATGAGGTCTCCCACCACCTTGCGTGGTTAAGGCTCCCAGTAGACGACTGGGTTGATAGGCCAGAGATGGAAGCCCTGTGAGGGGTGGAGTTGACTGGTACTA
>NZ_BAABGT010000138.1:0-1121 GCF_039541715.1 Pseudonocardia xishanensis | reverse complement strand
CCGCCGGAGTTCCGGCGACGCGCCCTTGACCTGCTCGCCTCGGGCCGCTCAGTGCGCGACGTAGCGACGTCGTTGGGCATCGCGGAGTCGTGCCTGCATCGCTGGAAGTCCCGGGATCTACTCGAACGCGGGCTCAAGACCCCGACCCCGGAGCAGGTCGAGTCCGCTGCGCTCACCGCGGCCAAGGCACGGATCGCCGAGCTCGAGACCGAGGTCAAGATCCTGCGCAAGGCAGCGGCCGCGGTGGAGAAGGTGGTGCCCCCAAAAGCCCGGTTCGCCCTCGTCGCGGAACTGGCCGCTGAGGGCGTCCCGGTCAAGCAGGCCTGCCTGTCCCTCGGGGTGTCCCGGGCAGGCTTCTACGAAGCCCGCAGCCGCCCACCCTCATCACGCACGATCCGGCAGGCCTGGCTGATCGACCAGATCACCGCGGTCCACGAGGCCTCCCGGCAGACCTACGGGGCACCGAGGATCCGCGCCGAACTCGTCCTGGGCCAGGGCGTGGTCGTGTCCCGCAAGACCGTCGCCGCGCTGATGCGCCGCGCCGGCCTGGCCGGACTCCCATTGCGGCGCAGAGCGAAACGGGTCCCCTCCGCGAAGACCGTGACCGACCTGGTCAAGCGGGACTTCCGGCGCGACGGCCCGAACCAGCTCTGGGTCACCGACATCACCGAGCACCCCACCCGCGAGGGCAAGCTCTACTGCTGCGTGGTCCTCGACGTCTTCTCCCGCCGGGTCGTCGGCTGGGCCATCGACTCCCGTCAACGAGCCGACCTGGCCACCTCCGCGCTCGGGATGGCGATCGACTCGCGCGGCACCAGCGGGCAGGTGCCCGGCGGGATCATCCACGGCGATCACGGCACCCAGTTCACCTCGTGGACCTTCACCGAACGCGCTCGCACAGCGGGCCTGCTGCCCTCACTGGGCAGCGTCGGCGACCCCTACGACAACGCCGTCGCCGAGGCCTTCTGGGGCCGGATGCAGACCGAGCTACTCGACCGGCAGCGCTGGCGCACCCGCATCGAGCTCGCGAACGCGATCTTCGAATACATCGAGGGCTTCTACAACCGCCGCCGCCGACACTCCGCACTGGACTGGATGAGCCCCGTACAGTTCGAAACCAT
>NZ_BAABGT010000137.1:0-1051 GCF_039541715.1 Pseudonocardia xishanensis | reverse complement strand
GCCGTCGCGGCGGCGGACGGCGGGAACTGCGCCGAGGTGGCGAGCGCCAGCGTCCAGGTGATCTCCGGTGTGAGGGCGACGGCGCGGAGGTCCGGGTAGCGGCCGGCGGGGGTGGCGGGCAGCAGGGTGACGCCGAGCCGGTTGCGGACGAGCCCGGACGCGGTGTCGTAGTCGGACACCTCGTACGGCGTGTCCGGGGTGAGGCCCGCGGCGGTGAAGGCGTCGTCCGCCTGTCGGCGGATGCCCCACCCCTCGGCGAAGCAGATCACCGTTTCGGTGGCGAGGTCGGGCACGCGCACCTGGTCGCGGGTGCCGAGCCGGTGATCGGGGCGGCAGAGCAGGACCAGCGGCTCCTGGGCGATCGTGCGGAGAGTGATGTTCGGTGGTGGTGCGGGGGCGGCCACCAAGGCGAGGTCGAGGGTTCCTTCGGCGATGGCGTCGAGGTGCCCGGCGGTGCCGGCGACGCTTTGCCGCAGCCGCACCGAGACCAGCGGGTAGCGGGTGTGGAAGCGACCGAGCGCGGCAGGCAGGTCCAGCGGGCCGGAGGACATGAGGGTCCCCAGGTCGACGCGGCCGGAGAGCTGCTCGCGATAGGGCGCCACCACGTTCTTCGCGCGCCGGGCCGAGTTGAGCGTGGCGCGCGCTTCGGTGAGGAACGCGGCACCGGCCGGGGTGAGTGCCACCGGGTTCGCGGCCCGGTCGAGGAGTTGGATGTCCAGTTCGCGTTCGAGCTTGGCGACGGCGGTCGAGACGGCTGACTGGACGACGTGGACTCGCTCGGCGCCGCGAGAGAAGCTGCGTTCCTCGGCGACCGCGACGAAGTACCCGAGCTGGCGCAGGTCCACGCTTCGAGTATCCCACATCGAGATGGCGACTATCGAAAGTCTTCGTTGGACGAGATGACCCCCTGGGCGTGATGCTCACCAGTGAGAGCGGAACGAAGGGAGTCGAACGATGTCGATCGACCTGACCGAGGAAACGATCACCGACGCCGTGCAGAAGACCTTCGGCGGCGCCGCGGACCCGCGGGTGCGCGAGATCTTCGTGAGCC
>NZ_BAABGT010000136.1:0-818 GCF_039541715.1 Pseudonocardia xishanensis | reverse complement strand
CAGGGTCTGGTGGAAGCGTTCGTTCTTGCCCTGGGTGGTCGGCTTGTTCGGCTTGCCGGTGATCGCCTCGGTGCCCAGCTCGGCGACGTGGGCGACGAGCCGCCCGACCATGCCGCGTCGCGTGGGGTTGAGCGCGGTCCCGTTGTCGGAGAGCAGTCGCTGGGGGACGCCGTGGGCGGCCACGGCCTTGTCGAAGACGGTGATCGCATCCTTGGCGGTCTCGCCGCGCGCGGCGTGGGAGGCGACCGCGTAGCGGGAGTGGTCGTCGATGAGCTGGAAGATCACGCATTTGCGGCCGCCTGCCAGCACGTACTCGGTGGCGTCGAGTTGCCAGCAGGCGTTCGGTGCCGGGTAGACGAACCGTCGCCATGCCGAGCGGGGCTTCTTGCGCGGCTCGCGGCGGGCGACACCGGTCTCGCGGAAGATCCGCGCCAACGACGCCGTCGAGGGCACCGTGGCCAGGCCCATCGCGCGCATCTTGTCGTGCACGCTGATCGGGCCGTGGTCGAGCCCGGACGCCTCGAGCGCGGCTCGCACCGCGACGGCCTGGGCCTTGACCTGCTCGGTCACCTTCGACGGGCTCGACCGCGGCCGCCGCGACCGGGGCTCGAGCACGGCCGCGGGCCCATCGGCTCGGGCGCGTTTGCGCAGCTCGTAGAACGACTTGCGGGAGATGCCGTGCTCGACGCAGAACGTCGAGACCGCCCCGCGCGGCGCGTCGTCGGGCCACCGCGAGATCGCAAGACGGACACGGGGATCGATGGGTTCCTTGGCGGGCACCGCGGAAGCCTCGCTGCCGAAGTGTCACCACCAACAAC
>NZ_BAABGT010000135.1:0-1022 GCF_039541715.1 Pseudonocardia xishanensis | reverse complement strand
GCGAGGGTGGCTCGCCCGGTCGCGGTCGCCGACACTGCGGGGGCATGGCTGGCTGGGCTGCGGTTGGTGGCGGTGGACGGGACCTGCCTGGACGTGGCCGACACCCCCGCCAACGCCGAGCACTTCGGGCGCCCCGGGGTGAACAAGGGCGAGAAGGCGGCGTTTCCCCAGGCTCGGGTCCTGGCGTTGGCCGAGTGCGGCACCCACGCGATCTTCGCCGCCCGGGTCGGGACCTACCACGAGTCCGAGGGCCGCCTCGCCGAACGGCTCCTCGACGCGTTCACCCCGGACATGGTCGTGCTCGCCGATCGCGGCTTCTTCTCCTACACGCTGTGGCGCAAGGCCACTGCGACCGGTGCGGACCTGATCTGGCGCATCCGCACCGACGTCTCCGGACCGAAGCCGACCCATGTCGCGGATCTGCCCGACGGGTCCTGGCTGGCGCACCTACAAGCGCTGACACCGGCTGCGGCGCGGCGCGAGCCCCCGATGCTCGTCCGCGTCGTGGACTACAGCATCGACGACGGCCGCGACAACTCGACGACCTACCGGTTGTTCACCACGATCACCGATCCCGAGCAGGTGGGGGCGGCGGAGTTGGCCGCCGCCTACATCCAACGCTGGGAGATCGAGAACACCTTCGACGAGCTCAAGACCCACCAACGCGGACCCCGCATCGTGCTCCGCTCGAAGTCCCCCGACCTGGTCCTCCAAGAGATCTGGGGGCACCTGTGCTGCCACTATGCCATCCGCAGCCTGATGCACGACGCCGCCCGCCACGGCGGCCACGACCCCGACCGAGTCAGCTTCACCGCAGCCCTGCGCATAGTCCGCCGCACCGTCGCCCACACGGGCGCATTTCCCCCCTGACCAACACGGACACCCCGACCAACGCCTCTGGACGGCGTTCATGCACCGCCTGCTCGCCCGTCTCAACCCCCGCCGCCGTCATCGGTCTGCACCACGAGTGATCAAGCGCAAGATGCCCAAATGGCACGTCAAACGCGCCAGACACGCCTCAT
>NZ_BAABGT010000134.1:0-1816 GCF_039541715.1 Pseudonocardia xishanensis | reverse complement strand
TGAAGTAGATCGAGTGTCCGGCTTGGCAGGCGGCGACGGCGAGCGCGACGGCGATGTGGGTCTTCCCGGTGCCGGGTGGGCCGAGTAGGGCGATGTTGCCGCGGGCCTCGACGAACGCGAGTGCGGCGAGGTCACGGATTTTGCGGACGTCGAGGTCGGGTTGGAAGGCGAAGTCGAACTCGTCGAGGGTCTTGTGGTGCGGCAGCCCGGAGAGCTTGAGCGCGGTGCGGAACCGGCGTCCCTCGCGCAGCCCGAGCTCCTCGCCGAGGATGGTGTCGATGAACTCGCGGTAGCCCATGGAGTCGGCCTCGGCCCGCTCGACGAGCAGGGCGAGGTTCTCGGCCAGGTGCGGCAGCCCGAGCCGGGTCGCGTGGGCGGTGATCCGGCTGGTGATCAGCTCACTCATGCCGCACCAACCAACGACTCACCGGTGTTCTGCGCCGCGCTCTCGGCTGAAACATCGGGCGACGGATCCGGTGGTGTGGTCAGCCCGACGAGACGGTCGTAGTAGGCCAGCGGGCGTCGAGCGACGGCGACCTCGAGCGCGGCTCTGGCCTCACCGAACACCATCGACCCCGACATCGCGGAGACCGGCTGCTGCTCCGAGACCTGCTGCGCGGCAACAGGTTCGGGATCAAGGGCATCCAGGGTGGTGGAGCGGGTGTGGCCGTCGGGAAGCTCGGCCCAGTGCCCGGGGTCGACGACCATCTGCCCGCGAACGGCCGCGAGTGGGTGCCGCGCCAGGAGCATCGAGGTCCGGTCGGGGCTGTCGACGGGCAGCCGCCAGATCTCCAGGTGCTCGACCCCGACGCGGACCTCGACCCGCTGCCCGGCCTTCGTGGGGCGGCGGTCGGCGGCTCGGGCGGCGACGGAGTAGGAGGACCCGGCGAAGGAGATCAACGCGTCCCTCCCGACGCGACGCAGGTGGGTCTCGGTGACCGCATACCCGAACTGCGGCAACGGGCCCAGCGCGGCGTGGTCGCGAAGGGCGCGGACGCCGATGACCTCGCCGTGGGTGCGGTGGACCTGGCGGCGTCGGATCGGCACCCACGCGGCGAACGCCGCATCCAGCTCCGCCAGCGTGCTGAAGCGGCGTCCGGACAGGACGTGGTCACGCCCGATGCGCACCTGCCGCTCGACCCGGCCCTTCCCGGTGGGCCGGTAGGCGGCGAGCACGTCGATGGCGAACCCGTAATGCGCCGCGAACGCCGCCGCCTGCGGGTGCAGCGGGACCGCCCGCCCGGGAGCGACGTGGCGGCGCACGACGGTCTTGGTGCGGTCGTAGACGATCGTGGCCGGGACCCCGCCGAAGTGGGCGAATGCCCGGCGGTGACAGTCGAAGAACGTGGCCAGGTCCTGGCTGGTGGTGAAGCAGATGAACGGGTCCCGCGAGTAGGACAACGTCATGTGGAACGAGTAGACCTTGCGCCCCTGCCCGCCCGCGGTGAGCAGGGCACCCTCGTCGCCCCAGTCGACCTGGGCCTGCGCGCCGGCGACGACCTCAAACCGGCGGTGCAGCCCCGGCGGGCGCCCCTGGGCGTCGGACTCCAGCTCGATCCGCGCTCTCGCCTGCGCGCAGTAGACCTTGATCCGCTGGTAGTGCCCGGTGAAGCCGTAGTCGGCGACCAACCGCTCATGGATCACCGTGGCCAACAAGCCCGGATCATCTGCGAGCCAGGCGTCGATCACATCGGTGAACGGGTCGACCAGCCTGGGCACCGTGCCCGCCCGTGAGCTCGCCCGCGGCGGTGCGCTCGGGGCGTCCGGCGAGAGATACTTCTTCGCCGTCCTCCAGTCACAACCCGCTTGAGCTGCG
>NZ_BAABGT010000133.1:0-809 GCF_039541715.1 Pseudonocardia xishanensis | reverse complement strand
CGCCGAAGTAGGTGCGGGCGTACTTGTCGTATCGGGTGGCGATCCCGCGCCACTGTTTGAACCGGCCGAAGCTGCGCTCGACGGTGTTGCGCTGCCGGTAGAGCTCGGGGTCGAACTTCGGCGGCCGCCCACCTGCTGAACCCTTGGCTTTACGACGTTCGACCTGGTCACGGCGTTCGGGGATGGTGTGGCGGATCCGGCGCTGTCGCAGCCGTCGCCGGGTCGAGGGGTGGCTGTAGGCCTTGTCGGCGAGCAGATGCGCGGGCCGGTGCCCGGTCTCGGCGAGGCGCTCGAGCAGCGGCACCAGGCGGGGGTTGTCACCGGCCTGTCCCGGTGAGAGCAGCAGCGTGACCGGGTGCAGGCCGCCGTCGACCAGGGCGTGGATCTTCGTGGTCAGCCCGCCTCGGGAACGACCCACCCCATGATCGTCGGGTTCGGGGATCTTGTCATTCGACTGTGCCCCCTGTGTGGCCCGCCGGGGCGCCGGCGGCGTGCTGGTGAGCGCGCACGATCGTCGAGTCGACCGAGAGCAGCCAGTCCAGCCGCCCGGCCTGGTCCTGGGCCGCGAGCACCCGGTCGAAGATCCGCTGGTAGGTGCCGTCGCCCGACCAGCGGCGATGCCGTTTCCACAGCGTCTGCCAAGGCCCGAACTCCGCCGGGACATCACGCCACGGGCAGCCGGTCCGGTACCGCCAGGCGATCGCCTCCAGTACCTGGCGGTGATCCCGCCAGGGCCGACCCTGACGGCCGGACCCTGACGGCAACTCGGGCTCGATCAGCTCCCACAACTCGTCGGAGAACACCCCGGT
>NZ_BAABGT010000132.1:0-1246 GCF_039541715.1 Pseudonocardia xishanensis | reverse complement strand
GGGCACATGGTGGATGTCTAGGCATCAGGAGCCGATGAAGGACGTGGGAGGCCGCGAAAGGCCTCGGGGAGCTGTCAACCGAGCTGTGATCCGAGGATGTCCGAATGGGGAAACCCGGCGCCCGTCATGGGGTGTCACTGTGCACTGAATTCATAGGTGTACAGGGGGAACGTGGGGAAGTGAAACATCTCAGTACCCACAGGAAGAGAAAACAACCGTGATTCCGTGAGTAGTGGCGAGCGAAAGCGGAGGAGGCTAAACCGTGTTCGTGTGATACCCGGCAGGGGTTGCGGATGCGGTGTCGTGGGTTGTGGTCGTCGAGGTTCTGCCGAGCTTCGGATGGTGTTGGTGTGTGTTAGTGGAAGACTTCTGGAAAGGGTCGCCGTAGTGGGTGAGAGCCCCGTACGCGAAAACGCGCACCGCGTCATGGACTGTATACCCGAGTAGCAGCGAGCTCGTGGAATTTGCTGTGAATCTGGCGGGACCACCCGTTAAGCCTAAATACTTCCTGGTGACCGATAGCGGACTAGTACCGTGAGGGAAAGATGAAAAGTACCCCGGGAGGGGAGTGAAATAGTACCTGAAACCGTGTGCCTACAAGCCGTCAGAGCATTTCGGTGTGATGGCGTGCCTTTTGAAGAATGAGCCTGCGAGTTATGCTTCGTGGCGAGGTTAACCTGTGTGGGGTAGCCGTAGCGAAAGCGAGTCTGAATAGGGCGTCATAGTCGCGGGGTGTAGACCCGAAGCGGAGTGATCTACCCATGGCCAGGGTGAAGCGTCGGTAAGACGTCGTGGAGGCCCGAACCCACCAGGGTTGAAAACCTGGGGGATGAGCTGTGGGTAGGGGTGAAAGGCCAATCAAACTCCGTGATAGCTGGTTCTCCCCGAAATGCATTTAGGTGCAGCGTCGCGTGGTGGGTACCGGAGGTAGAGCACTGGATGGTCTAGGGGGCCGACAAGCTTACTGAAATCAGCCAAACTCCGAATGCCGGTACTGTTAGCGCGGCAGTGAGACTGTGGGGGATAAGCTTCATAGTCGAGAGGGAAACAGCCCAGATCACCGGCTAAGGCCCCTAAGCGTGCGCTAAGTGGGAAAGGATGTGGGATCGCCCAGACAACCAGGAGGTTGGCTTAGAAGCAGCCACCCTTGAAAGAGTGCGTAATAGCTCACTGGTCAAGTGGTCCTGCGCCGACAATGTAGCGGGGCTCAAGCGCACCGCCGAAGCCGTGGCAATGACACATTCAT
>NZ_BAABGT010000131.1:0-932 GCF_039541715.1 Pseudonocardia xishanensis | reverse complement strand
CGAAGGGCCTTCCGCTGTGCACGCTAACGCCCGCTTGACCGTTCATGGCCGCCGGATCGCGGTGTTCCGCGTCCGCCACGACGGCCGCCCCGAAGCCCACGTCGCCGCCGAGCTCGGAGTCTCCCGCCAATGCGTGCATCGCTGGGTGGCCCGCTACGACGACGAAGGCGAAGCCGGACTCCACGACCGCTCCAGTCGCCCCCATCGCGTCGCCAACCGCACCAACCCAGCCGATGAGGCTCGGGTGGTGGCGGCCCGCGCCGAGCTCAAGTCCGGGCCCGCGCGCATCGCCGCTGCCACCGGTATCCCGCCGCGCACGGTGTCGAGGATCCTGACCCGCCACCGAGTACCCCGCCTGGCCGACTGCGACCCGATCACCGGCACCCCGATCCGGGCCACCCGTCACAGCTCCCGCCGCTACGAACACCCCACGCCCGGAGACCTGGTGCACGTGGATGTGAAGAAGCTCGGCCGCATCCCCGACGGCGGTGGCCACCGGGTCAACGGACGCGGCACCCGCCCGGGCCGGCTCCGCCGGATCGGGTTCGACTACGTCCACGCCATGGTCGATGACCATTCCCGCTTCGCCTACGCCGAGATCCTGCCCGACGAGAAGGGCACCACATGCGCGGCGTTCCTCACCCGCGCCGCCGCGGTGTTCGCCACCGCCGGGATCACCCGGATCGACCGGGTGATCACCGACAACGCCCGCAACTACCGCGGCTGCCGCGTCTTCGAGGACGCCGTCGCCGCGTTGGGAGCCAGGCAGAAGTTCATCCGCCCACACTGCCCCTGGACCAACGGCAAGGTCGAACGGTTCAACCGCACCCTCGCCGTCGAGTGGGCCTACCGGCAGCGTTTCGACACCAACCAGGCCCGAACTCTGGCCCTCGACGAGTTCCTCGACTACTACAACCATCGACGCCCACACA
>NZ_BAABGT010000130.1:0-751 GCF_039541715.1 Pseudonocardia xishanensis | reverse complement strand
GAGCGAGCCGGGCAGGTTCACGTTCTGCGTCGACAGCTTGTTGAGGCCGGTCAGCACCACGGTGCCGCCCTTGCCGATCGCGTTGAACGCGCCCGTCACGATCTCCTCGGTGACGATGCCCGCGGTCACGACGGCCTTGTCCGCGCCGTTGCCGTTGGTCATCGCGCGGGCCAGGTCGCCCGCCTCCTCGATGGACGCGACGGCGTGGGTGGCGCCGAGCTCCATGGCCTTCTCCCGCTTGTTCTGCAGCGGGTCGACGGCGATGAGGTTCTTCGCGCCGGCGTAGCGGGCGCCCTGCACGGCGTTGATGCCGATGCCGCCGACGCCGGAGACGATCACGGTCTCGCCGGGCTTGACGTCCGCGGCGTTGACCGCGGAGCCCCAGCCGGTGGGGACGCCGCAGCCGACCAGGACCGCCTTGTCCAGCGGCAGGTCGTCGTCGACCTTGACGCAGGAGTTCTGGTGGATGGTCGCGTACTGGGAGAACGTGCCCAGCATGCACATCGCGCCGTACTGGCCCTTGGGGCCGGTGAACGGGAAGCGCTCACCGGGGAGGTAGCCCTCGAGGATCGTGGCGCCCATGTCGCAGATGGCCTGCTGGCCCGTGGCGCACCAGCGACAGACACCGCAGTTGGGGATGAACGAGCAGACGACGTGGTCGCCCGCCGCGACGCGGGTGACGCCGGGGCCGACCTCCTCGATGATCCCGGCGCCCTCGTGGCCGAGCACCATCGGCAGCCGGGCCTCGAGG
>NZ_BAABGT010000129.1:0-1616 GCF_039541715.1 Pseudonocardia xishanensis | reverse complement strand
GGGTCGCGTGCACGATGACGGGCAGGGAGTTGGCCCGAGTCTCGCCTCGGGTGTGCGGGTTCCGGTGCTGGTCGGGGCCGGGTACGGCCTGGTCAGGAGACGTGTGGGAGGGTGCGGAGACGGGCGAGGACCTCGGCGAGCAGTTGGTCACCGGGCGGCAGGCGCAGGGTGAGACCGCGGGCGTGGCGGACCATGCGGGCCGGGACGGCGATCAGCCTGCGCCGCAGTGTGGTGATCATGGCTTGGCCGCCGCGGACGCCGTGCCCGACCGGCCGCCCGTCTCGGCGGGTGGCGGTGAGGTGGTGTAGCCAGCCGGTCAGGGTGGCGGCAAGTAGCGCGCCCCACATCCAGGCTCGATTCACCGCCTGGTGCCCGGACGGGAGGTGGCGCAGCGCGGTGCCGTGTTTGGTGTCGCGGAACAGGTTCTCCACCTGGGTGCGGTGGCGGTACCAGTGTTCCACCTGCACGGCCTTGTCGCTGGTGGAGACGTCGATGTTGGTCACGATGAACGAGTAGGCGAACACCGCGTCGGCCGAGGCGAGCTCGGCGAGGGGCAGCGCTCGCTGTTCGGGATGCAACGTCCGGCGTCGCCGCGCCCGGGGATCACCGGAGACCTGGCCGCGATCCAGGTCGAGCCGGACCCGGCGGATCAGCAGCCGGGTGTCCGCGGGCCACCAGTTCGGGCAGTAGCCGGTGACGGCGACCTGCGCGCCGGTCATGTCGACCGCGTCGGTCCAGCCCTCGGCCGCGACGCTGTCGAGCAGCCGCCACAACGGCGCGGTCCGCCGGGCGCCGATAGCGAACTCCACCTCGGCGAACAGCGCGGCGCGGGCGAGTTGGCCGGCGAAGTAGCCCGCGTCGGCGCGCAGCCGGATCCGCCCGGCCCGCGCCGGGGCGGGCAGCGCGGCCAGCGCACGGCCCAGCAACTCCGGCGCGGTCGCCCGCGGGTCGTCCCGACCGCTACCGAGGTCGGCCGCGAGCACGGTGGCGGTGTCGGCCCAGGTCGCGACATGCGGGCGCCCGACCCGCTGGCCCTGGTGGTTGAACGCCACCCCCTGCTTGAGTCGGCCGTAGACCTCGACGTCGGTGGCGTCCATGTCGATCGTCACGTCCGTGGCCAGCGCGTGCCCGCTGTCCGGGTCCAACGGTTCGAGCAGGTCGAGCGCGGCGCGATGCACGTCACCGAGCCCGGTCTCCACCGCCGCCCACTGCCCGTCGGTGAACCGTCGGGCCAGGCCGGCCGCGGTCGTGGACGCCAGCCCCGGCACCGGGGTCAACGCCTGTCCCGCTCGGTCGGCGCGGTGGCGGTCCAGCCCGACCAGGAAGTCTTCCCCGCACAGCTGCGCCGCCGCCATGCCCACCAGCACCTGCCCGGCGGACAACCCGCGCTCCCGGGCCTTGATCGGCCCGACCGCGGCGTCGAGCCGCTCGATCAGCCCGAGCCGCTCGACCAGTTCGGTCACCGCGGCCAACCCAGAACACCTGGTCAGCGACTCGTCCGGCGCGCCGACCCGCACCCGCGCCCGCCGTCCCCGTGGCTTGCGTAGTCTTCGCACCCGATAGGTGTCCTCTCGACCTTGATGACCGTGTCGTCGCAAACACGATCATCGCAGGTC
>NZ_BAABGT010000128.1:0-575 GCF_039541715.1 Pseudonocardia xishanensis | reverse complement strand
CCGGGTACGGCATCGGCACGACCACCGTGTTCCGCTACATCACCGAGGCGATCGAGGTCCTCGCCGCACTCGCCCCGACCCTGGCCACAGCGATGGCGGCCATCAAGGCCAAGGCCTTCGTGATCCTCGACGGCACCCTGCTGCGCATCGACCGGGTCGGCATGGGGTCAGGACGCGACCGGCCCTACTACTCGGGCAAACACAAGTGCCACGGGGTGAATGTGCAGGTCATCTCCGACCCGGCCGGGCGGCTGGTGTGGGCCTCAGCCGCGCTGCCCGGCGCACGCCACGACATGGGCGCCGCCCGCGAGCACGGCATCCTCGAAGCCCTACAACAGGCGCAGGTGAAGGTGATCGCCGACAACGCCTACCGCGGCTCCGGGTTCGAGGTCCCACAACGCCGCCGCCCCACCGACCCCGAGACGGGCAAGCGGCGCAAGCTCTCCCGCAACCAGCGCGACGTGAACTCCGCGCACGCTCGTCAGCGCGGGCCGGGTAAGCGCGCCAACGCCGTGCTCAAGGCCTGGCGCGTCCTACGCAAGATCCGCTGCTGCCCACGACGAGCCACTGACCTG
>NZ_BAABGT010000127.1:0-3081 GCF_039541715.1 Pseudonocardia xishanensis | reverse complement strand
GGGCCTGCACGGGGTGTGGGCGTCGATGTTTGATCTTGAGATCAGATCGGCCCCTGTGACAAGATCACCTTGAGGGTGATGTTCTTTCACTCTGGCTGAACTTCGAGGGGGTCGGTTTGTCGCTCGCGGCGGTGCGGTCGTTGCGGGAGCGGCGGGTTCCGGCGACCGAGGAGGAGCTGGCCGATTTCGAGTGCGATGTGTTGGCGGAGTTCGTGCTGGCGCGGCATGCGGCCGGGTTGGTGGACAGCAGCATCCGCGGGGATCTCTCGCATCTGGCGCAGGTGCGGGACTGGTTCGGGCGTCCGTTGTGGGAGTTGGAGCCGCGTGACGCGGACCGCTACTTCGGGTCCGTGTTGCGCGAGGTGTCGGGCTCGACCCGGGCGGGTCGGGCGCAGGCGCTGGTCACCTACTTCGAGTACCTGGTGCTACGGCACGGGGTGGAGCTGCACGAGCTGACCGGGCGGCTGGTGGAGTGCCCGGTCGATGAGATGAACCGGCCGCGGATGGCGGTCGCGGCGAAGGTGCGGATCCCGCCGACCCCGGCGGAGATCGAGCAGCTGTTCACGGGGTGGCGCGAGGAGCTGGCGTCGTGTCGCAAGTTCGCGCCGAGGGCACGCAACTATGCGGTGGCCCGGCTCTTGGCCGACGTCGGTCTGCGGATCAACGAGGCCAGGATGCTCGATGTCGCCGACGTGCGGTGGGAGCTGGGCCGGTTCGGCAAGCTCGACGTCCGGCACGGGAAGGGCGCCCGCCGCAGCGGGCCCCGGCAGCGACTGGTGCCGTTGATCAACGGAGCGGACGAGGTGTTGGCGTGGTTCGTCGAGGACATCTGGGGCCGGTTCGACTGTGACTACTCGTTGCCCGGGGCGCCGTTGTTCCCTTCGGAGCGCCGCGGCGAGGGCGGGCCGGGGACGAGGTTGACCGCGGACACGGTCCGGACGGCGTTGCAGGGCGCGGTCGTCCGGCATCTGCCCGGGTGGGCGGGGCGGTTGACACCGCACGTGTTGCGGCACTTCTGCGCCAGCCAGCTCTACGACGGGGGAGTGGACATCATCGCGATCCAGGAGCTGCTCGGGCATTCGTGGATCTCGACGACGATGCGGTATGTCCACGCACGCAGCACTCGGGTCGAGGACGCCGTCGCGTCGGGACACAAGCGCGCCGCGCAGCGCTGGGAGGGACTGGTCCGATGAGGTGGAACCTGCGGCTGGCGGCGGCGAACCGAGGGATCTGGAAGGCCAGCGAGCTACGCCGCCTTCTCGCCGAGCGGGGTCTGGAGATCAGCGTCGGGAAGATGTCGGGGCTGTGGTCGGGGCAGCCGAACGTGTTGCGCCCGGACGAGCTGGACGCGTTCTGCGCGGTTCTGGGCTGCGGGATCGAGGAGCTGATCACCGTCGAGCCGGACAAGGTCCCGGCTCCGGCTGGGTCGGACGAGCCGGTGACCCGAGCAGCCGGTGCCGGCTCTGACGCCGGGTCCGGCGCCGGGTCCGGGGGTGTCCGGCGGATCACGCCGAAGCCCAGGTCCGGGCGCTCACTTCCGCCACGCTGACCGGGCCGACGGGTGAGCCAGTCCGAAGGATCCACGGCGCGGGCCTGCCGGACCTGCGACGGCCCGATCCGGCAGGCCCCGGGCGGGCGAGGCGGCCGACCCCGCGAGCACTGCCACGGCTGCCGCCCGTCGGTGGCCGCCCGACGCCGCGCCCGCCCGGACCACGAGACCGGCGACTGCACCCGTTGCGGGAACGCCATCGACTTCACCATCGCTCACACGACTCGACGTCGGACTCGCTGCCACACCTGCGCCCCGCCCCGGACCACCCGCCCCTGCGTCGACGTCGATGCGGTCCTGGCCGACCCGTCGATCAACGAGTCGGCGCGGCGAGTGCTGCACCACGCGGTCGAACGCGCCCAAGCGGCCGGATGCTCGCCGGCCACCATCGCAGGGCTGGTGGTCGGCCTCTTCGGCCAGCTCACACGACCGGAGGGCGGGGACCCGGAAAGACACAACGTCCGGCGCAGCGACCTGACCAAGGTGCTTCGCGTCGCCGCGACCGCGAAGTTGGCGGCTGCGGTCCTTCACGAGCACGGCATGCTCGTCGACGACTCGGTGCCGGCCATCCGGGTCTGGATCGACCGCAAGAGCGCGCAGCTCCCGCCCGGGTTCGCCGAGCCGATCAACGAGTGGCTGCTCGAGCTCCACGTCGGCGGTGACCGGGCCCGACCCCGGTCGACCAGCACGATCTACGCCTACTTCGGGCGGGTCCAGCCACATCTACTTGGCTGGTCACAGCGCTACAGGCACCTGCGGGAAGTCACCGAGACCGACGTCCGGATCGCTCTGGGCGGGTTGGCAGGACACGAGCGGGCCGGGGTGTTCACCTCGCTGCGCTCGTTGTTCGGGTTCGCTCGCCGCCGCCGGATCGTCTTCACCGACCCGGCCCGGCGCCTGCACGTCGGTCGGGCCCCGAAACGCTCGGTCCTACCGATGACCGCCGCGGAGATCGCCGCGGTCAAGCACGCGGCCGTGACTCCAGCGCAGCGCCTGGTGGTCGGTCTGGTCGGTGTCTATGCCGCCCGAGCCACCGCGATCCGACTGCTCACCCTGGACGATGTCGACCTCGCCCGGCGGCGGATCCGGATCAACGACAGCACCCAGCAGTTGCCCGACCTACCTCACCGGCTGCTGGTCGAGTGGCTGACCCACCGCCGGCGGCTCTGGCCGCACACCCCGAACCGACACGTCCTGGTCTCCCGCGCCACCGCAGGCGGGACCGAGCCGGTCTCCGATCACTACCTGAGCTGGCACCTGGCCATGCAGCACATCCCGCTCGAGCGGCTGCGAGCCGACCGAGTCCTGCACGAGGCCCTCGCAGTCACCGCGGACCCGCTGCACCTCGCCTCAGCGTTCAACCTCAGCACCCAGACCGCCATCGACTACGCCGAGATCGCCCGCAACCTCAGCGAGCGCCCCATCGAGCACCAGGCACTCGGCCCCTGATCCCCCCGATCACCACGTCGTCGAGCCTCGTGCTGCACAAGTCGAGTCCAGCCTGAACCCACGGCAGTCCCAGGCCCCACAAC
>NZ_BAABGT010000126.1:0-556 GCF_039541715.1 Pseudonocardia xishanensis | reverse complement strand
ACCGGGAGCATCGACTACACGATCCGCGACGCGCATGTGCCGGAGGCCTTCACCCACGAAGGACCGACCGAGACCCCGCTGCGCGGCGGTTGGATCTTCAAGCTGGGCATCATGCACCTGGCGCTCATCGGACACTCCGGCTGGGCGCTCGGGGTGGCCCGCCGCATGCTCGACGAGCTGGCCGGGCAGGCCCGGGCCAAGGCGGGCCGAGCAGGCTCGATGGCCGAGAACCCCCGATTCCACGCCGTCTACGGCGAGCTGGAGGCCAAGTACCGGGCCGCCCGCGCCTACGTCCACGAGGTGTGGCGCGACGCCGGACAGACACTCCGCAACGGCGGTGTGCTCGACGACGACCAGCGCACCAACGTGCGACTGGCGCTGCACAACACCACGTGGACAGCGGAGGCCATCAGCGTCGAGGTCTACAAGACCGCCGGTACCGCCGCACTTCGCACCGGGCCACTGCAGCAGTACTTCCGCGACGTGCATGCCGGCACCCAGCACATCACCTCCGCTCCACACGTGCTCGAGGGCTGCGGCAAGTACCTCGCCGGCC
>NZ_BAABGT010000125.1:0-6668 GCF_039541715.1 Pseudonocardia xishanensis | reverse complement strand
CATCGCCCAACAGGGTGCGGTGGCCTGAACGTCAGCCTCACGCAGACCCAGGACGGTTCACTCCGGCCACGTCCACCCCGGCCGCGGCAAGTACCTGATCAAGTCCGGGGAACGGATGGGGCTGCCGGTCGGGCTCACCCTCACCGAGACAGAGCGCGCCCTCTACGACACCGACACCGCCTTCCGGACCTCACCATGACCCGCCACACCCTCCGCGAGGCCCTCGCCCCGCTGGCCCTGCTCGCCACGATCGCCCTCGGCGCGGCGGCGGTCACCGTCGTGTGGCTCGCTCTCGCCGTCGCGGGTCTCATCGACAACGGAGCCTGGTCGCCGCCACCGTGGTCACCCCGCCTGCTCACCGAGACGCCTCCCACGACCGACTCGTTCGCGCTCGTTCTCGCCTGCTCGGTCGGACTGCTCTCCGCAGTCGTGATCGCTGCGATCCTGCTGCTCCGACGCCTGATCCAGCGGCTTCGACCTGCACCCATGCTCGACCGAGCCGGGCTCGGCGACCTCGCGGGAGACGAGCAGGAGAAGCGCGCTCGCTCGCTCCGAGGGATGCCCAAACGACGCGAACTCTCCGCCGCCGACCGCGGGATCCGCCTCGGCCTGCTCGACGGCCGCGAGATCTGGATGTCGTGGGAGGACGTCGCACTCGTCATCATGGGCCCCCGTTCCAACAAGACGAGTGCGGTCGCCGTCCCCGCCGTCCTCAGCGCCCCCGGACTCGCCATCGCGACCTCCAACAAGTCCGACCTGTGGGCGCTGACCAGCGGCCCTCGGCGAGAAGTCGGCCCGGTGTGGACGTTCGACCCGCAGCAGATCGCGTTCGCCCCACAGGCCTGGTGGTGGGACCCGCTCCGGGCCGTCCGCGACGCCCCAGCCGACCACCGCTACGAAGCCGCAGCGCGGTTGGCCGGCCACTTCATGGCCACCATCGGCGGGCAGCGACGAGACCCGTTCTTCCACGCTGCAGGTGAACAGGTCCTCGTCGGCACCCTGCTCGCCGCCGCACTCTCCGACGCCACCATGCGCGAGGTGTCGCTATGGCTTCAACAGGGTCGACGCGACGCGCTCGTCGCGCTCGACCGGATCGGCGCCACCGGAGAGGCCGCCGAACTCGAGGCCGCACTCAACGGCGCCGACGTCACCGCCAAAGGCATCTTCCAGACCGCCCGCACCGCGACGAAGTCCCTCGCCTCGGAACGCACCCTCCGTTGGATCACCCCGCCGCACACCTGGCGCGCGGGCGACGGCGGGCTGCAGGAGGAGCTCGACCCCTGGCAGCTCGTTCTCGAGTCCGCGGAGCGTCCTGTCACTGCACATCTGATGTCCAAGGAGGGAGCAGGAACCGCGGCGCCGGTCGTCGCGGCGCTCGTCGACCGCATCCTCGACGTCGCCGAGTCCCACGCGCAAGCCTCCGGCGGACGACTCGACCCACCCGTCGTCGCCGTCCTCGACGAGGCCGCCAACATCTGTCCCATCCAGGAGCTGCCCAAGCTCTACAGCCACTACGGCTCCCGCGGCATCCAGGTCCTCACGATGCTGCAGAGCTACCAGCAGGGTGTCGGCGTCTGGGGAGCGCAGGGAATGGACGCGCTGTGGTCCGCGGCCACCGTCAAGCTCGTCGGCGCCGGGGTGGACGACCACGCCTTCCTCCAACGCCTGTCGGGGCTGATCGGCGACCACGACGTCGACAAGCAGTCCGTCTCGGTCAGCCGCGGCTCCAGGACCTGGCAGACCAGCACGACCCGACAGCCGATCATGCCGCCCGACGCCCTCCGGGCGCTCGACCGAACGCGTGCCGTCCTGCTCACCTCCGGGCGGCGCACCGGCGTCGCCCGCCTCCTCCCCTGGTACCGCGAAGACCACGCCGCCGACATCCGCACTTACGCCGACACAGCCCTCGCCGAGCTCCGCGCCAGCGCACGCGAGGCACTCGGCCCCCGATACGACACCGGAGAATCACGATGACCGACGACGACCTGGCAGCCCGAGTCGCCGCCCTCGAGTCCTGGCAGGACCTTCAGACGCAGCTCACCGACTCGCTCCTGGATCGCGGCGGCCCGGACGAGGACGACATGCCCGCCGCCACGCTCGACCCCGAGCGACTCGTGCGCTGGGTCCACCGCCACGTCGCATCGATCATCGCCCGACCGCTGCGCGGCCAGCTCTACTGGTGCCCGCTGTGGTGGGACCACCCCGAGGCCGTGTTCCGCTTTGAAGCGCTCCGTCGTGCCTGGCAGGACCACGTCGCGCTGCCCGGGACCTCCATGTCGATCTGGATCCGCGACCATCTCGACCCCTGCCTCCGGGTCCTGCTCGCCGCCGACGGACCGTTCATCGACTGTTCCCACGACGCCCGGGCCGATCGTCACGGGCCGCATCTCCCGCTGCCGCCGCTGCCGACAGCGCCGTACTCGCGAGCCTGACGGATGCGGCTCGTCGCCGTCGGCGCAGGCGCCATCACCGCGGCGGCGCTCGCCGTTGCCCTGGGGGTGGCCCTGCTCCTGGCGCTGCTCGGCGGAACTGCCTTCGACCTGGCCGGGGCCGCCGGAGACGCTGACATCGACGGGCTCGCCGCGGCAGCCCCCTTCACCGGCGCGGGCGGGGGCTGCACCGTGGACGACCCGACCACCCGGGGCTGCCTGACGCCCGCGACGCACCACGTCCTCGACTCCGTCTTTGCCACTTTCGGTCCTCCCGGCGGCGTTCTCCTCAGCGCGACCTGCTGGGATCCGCACCTGCAGAACCCGAGCAGCGACCACCCGAAGGGCCGAGCCTGCGACCTCTTCCCCACCCGAGCAGGCACCTTTCCCGCCGGTGACGACCTTGCCCACGGCTGGCAGATCGCCAACTGGCTGCGCGCCAATGCTGCTCCGCTACAGATCAAGTACCTCATCTGGCAAGGCCGCTACTGGGACCCGAGCACGAACGACCGGGACGGAGCCTGGGGTGTCCCCTACACCGGGGGCGGCATCTACGACCCCACCGATGCCACTGGGGGGCACTTCGATCACGTCCACGTCAGCGTCGAACGTTGAGCACGATTCCGGCACGGATGACGCCGCGAATAAGACGTCGGCATGCAAGCAGGGCACACCCCGCCGCACCGAGGGCCAGCACGGGCACGACTCGGGCAGCGGTCTCCCCGATCGCGCTCCCGGCGCTGACACGCTTCTCCGGCCGCGGCAGGCTCGCGAGGTCAACGCCCGTCGAGGCCCTGAGCTCAGCAGCGCTGAGGACGACATCGACCGTATGTCCGCCCCGCCAGAACGTCGTGCTGACGAAGTCCACGTCGTAGGGCGACACCGTCCACACCGCCCGCGCGACGCGTTCCGGCGTGAGCAGCTCTGAGCACTTCGTCGTCGACACCGCCAGGACGAGACCGTTCCTGTGCTCGGCGACCTGGTAGCTGACGCCCGAGCAGCCCAACGACCTCAACGTCGAGGTGAACGGCTCGGTCGGGAACGCTGTCATCAAGGCGATCAGCACCCCGGCAGCCGCGATCACTCCGAGAAGCAGGCGGAAGACCGTCATCCTCGGAGCCTCCCCGCCCTCCTGGCGGTGTGTCGACCACCGAAATCGGACTGTGGA
The DNA here is from genome assembly GCF_039541715.1 of Pseudonocardia xishanensis. Classification (NCBI taxonomy): domain Bacteria; kingdom Bacillati; phylum Actinomycetota; class Actinomycetes; order Pseudonocardiales; family Pseudonocardiaceae; genus Pseudonocardia; species Pseudonocardia xishanensis. The sequence continues at coordinate 3,071 of NZ_BAABGT010000125.1, read as the reverse complement.
TAACTCCATTGCCTATCAGGGTCTGGCAGATCGAACCTCCGGGTCGTCGTCACCGCGCAGGTGAACGCCGAACACGACGGGTGATCGTGCGAGCGTCGGAGCGCTCGCCCCAACCGGCCCCGCAGGCCAAGTCCCGGACATCGGGATCAACAGATACAGATGCAAACGAAACCGTCGCCATCCGGACAGCGATGACGACGGTAAGGGTGCGCATAACGATCTTTGGTGGACCTGCGGGCCGCGTTTGCGAGCATCTCGTTCCCGACCAAGCGACTCCTGGCCATGGCCGACCGGTGGGCGAAGGAGTCGACGCCCTCCACGTCGACACACGTCGCCCAGCCGCGCTACCAGCGCAAACAGCAGCCATCACTCGCTGAACGCCTTGGCGAAGCCGATGTACAGACACTCATCCACCGCTACCGGGCCGGGACGACCGCGCCAAAGTTGGCCGAGTACAGCGGTCGCGGCCTGAGCACGGTGAAGCGGCTGCTAAGGGCGCGGGGTGTCCGACTGAGCCCCTGACCGAACTTGTCGGTACCCGCCGCTACGGTGCCGATCGTGGCATTCGATGCGCATGCGCTGCTGGTCCTGATCGCTTCCCCCGGCGACACCGTCGAAGAACGCGACGCAGCCGAGCGCGCTCTCCACGGCTGGAACGCTGACCGAGCACAACGCGAGCAGGTGGTACTCCTGCCCCGGCGTTGGGAGACCCACGCAGTCCCCCGGCTCGGTGGCCGGGCCCAGAGCATCATCAACGAGCAGCTCGTCGATGAGTCGGACATCGTCATCGCGCTCTTCGACAGCAGGCTCGGCATGGCCACGGGCGAAGCCGTCTCCGGCACGGCAGAGGAAATCCAGCGTGCCCACGAGGCAGGTAAGCCCGTCCACGTCTGGTTCTCCGACGAGCCAATCCCCCGCAACGCTGACCTCACCCAAGTTGCAGCGCTTCGCGAGTTCAAGGAGACGGTGGAGCCTCTCGGCCTACTCGGCACATACGCCAGTCCGGATGACCTGGTGTTCAAGGTTCGTCAAGCCATCGAGAGCGACCTCGCCATCCTCGAACTCGGGCCGATCACGCGACGCAAGCCGACAACTGGTGCAGTGCTGCGGGCACGGTACGACTACGAGCGAGAGTCCTACATCGACAACCGCGGGAAGACGAAGTACCGGACTCGACGCGAACGGATCGTCGTGCAGAACATCGGCACTGCGACCGCGTCAGAGGTCGAGCTCAGTGCTGCTCCGCTGGGCGAGGGCGACGCACCCAGCACTTTGGCCGACGAGACACCCACGATCATCCCGCAGGCCGACTTCTCATGGCGGATCTTCCCGTCGGCCGGTGACTCGCGTTCGATCAAGTTGACCATGAGCTGGCACGAAGACGGCAGAGAGCGTTCCGAGACTCAGGATCTCTCGCTGAGCTGACGACGAGTGTCGGGGTTGTGAATGAGCGCAGTTGCCCGGAGCTCAGGGGATTCGGACCCCTGACCCCTTGACTGCCAGCGTCCTGACTCAGTCCTCGTTGAGGTAAATCCTCGCCCAGTCGTACGCCGTCGTCTGCCGGATCCCGGTAGTTCTCGCGATGGCGGGCCATGACATGCCGCGGGAGTGCATCTCTGCGAGCAGACGCCCAGTCCGTCGCCGGCTCGCGTCCCGGATCCGCTCCGACTGTTGGACGGCGGAGCGGAGATCGTCGTCGGACATGTCCCCGACCGGCGCGGTGAGCAACCGCGCCAAGGCATCGAGTTCATCCGGCACAGGGCGGACGCTAGGTTGCCGTCCTTTCGAATTTCCGAAAGACTGACTGGGTGAGCGAGGCTGACACGAGCGACCGTGGCTCGATCGAGTGGACCGAGGGTTGCGGGTGGCACTGGCGCTACGTGCCGGACTCGGGTGAGGCGTCGGAGGGGTATGCCCAGACCCGGGACGACGCGCTGAGGGCGATCGGGACTGCGGCCGCCCCCGCCTCACTGCGTCCGCAGGAGGTTCGCTGGCTCACCGCTCGGAGTCGGTGGGGGAACTAGCCGTTAGCGGGGAGACTGTCGGGTAAGCGACCTCTCCCCGAAGTAGCTCCGGAGGTCGCCGCACAAGGCGACGGGCACCGCGTCGTCGTGCAGGTCCAGCGCGTAGACCTCCGACACGGTGTAGGCCACGTCAGCGGAGGGGACGCTCAGCCACTCTGAGAGCTCCTCCAGCGTCATCGTCATGTCCGCGTAGCTCACCTGGGCATCGTCCGCCGACACACGGGGCGGCCACAAGAGCGGACCTCACTCGGCCTTCTCGGTCGAATTCTCGATGGGCGGGGCCATCGTCGATAGCTGCCTCCGTATCACCAGGATCTTGGCCGGCCTCCTGCATCGAGAACACCGGGTGCGACGGAGGAGAGCGACGATGACGACCCTCGAGGACGACACGACGATCGGGAAGCTGAAGGCCGACCTACGCGGACGCGGCTTCTCCCGAAAGGCCCTCGTGTCCGACAAGGAGATGACCTCAGCGAAGACGGCCTTCTACGCCCAGGACGGCGTCATCGACACCCCGTCCGACGAGCTGCGCTACATCGAGGGACTCCTCGGTCTGTCTCTGCGCTCGATCGACCGATTCAGCATCGTCCCCGCGGTCGGGCACGAGAAGTGCGCGTGCGGACGAACGCCGTCTGCACTCGACATCGTCGCCACGGCGGTCAACCGCCAGATCCATGACACGCGGACTATGCGCGACGCCGTCATCGGCGTGACCAACATGATCGAGCTCGCCGACGAGGGCCGGGTGGGCGACTGCGTCGCCTGCGGCCGGCTTGTCGTATCAGCCGGCTACTTCACCCACAGCTATATGTACGCCTGAGGCCGCAGCATCACGACCCCGCAATGACGAGGCGGCGGCTCGGGGCCGCCTCGGCATCTAGGTCCTCGACGACCTCTCCGCCGAGCAGGATTAGCTTCCGCTCGAAGTGCGTGGCGATGCGCTCGTCGGAGAGGAACCGTTGCAGCCGGATCCTGACCGTCTCGTCATGCATTGAGCCCTTTCCAACCTGGTGGGGAGCGGGCTCGGCGCTGCACGGCGTGGCGTCA
>NZ_BAABGT010000124.1:0-9278 GCF_039541715.1 Pseudonocardia xishanensis | reverse complement strand
CTCGTCGTCGACGAGTTCCCGATGACGGTGACCGGCAAGGTCCGCAAGGTCGAGATGCGCGAGAAGTCCGCGGGACGGCTCGGGCTCGCCGATGCCGCAGCAATCAGGAACGCATGACATGGACTTCGGTGTGACACCCCTCGACGGCCATCCCCTCCCCCCGCGGGTCACGATCTGCGAGGTCGGGCCTCGCGACGGCCTACAGAACGAATCGACGACGCTGCCCGTCGAGGCGAAGGCGGAGTTCGTCGACCGGTTGGTCGACGCCGGGCACACCCTCGTCGAGGCGACGAGCTTCGTGCACCCGAGATGGGTGCCCCAGCTCGCCGACGCGGAGGACCTGCTCAGGGCGATCACCCCGGCCGAGGGTGTCCGATACCCGGTCCTCGTGCCCAACGAGCGCGGGCTGGACCGGGCGCTCGACCTCGGTGTGCAGGACATCGCCGTGTTCGCCTCGGCCACGGAGACCTTCTCGAGGCGCAACCTCAACCGCTCCGTCGACGAGTCGCTGGAGATGATCGCTCCGGTCGTGGCCAGGGCCCGCGAGGCCGGAGTGCGGGTGCGCGCCTACCTGTCGATGTGCTTCGGGGACCCCTGGGAGGGCCAGGTCCCCGTCCCCCAGGTCGTCGACGTCGCCACTCGCATGATGCGGCTGGGCTGCACCGAGCTGAGCTTGGGTGACACCATCGGAGTGGCAACCCCCGGCCGAGTCGTCGCCTTGCTCGACGCACTCGTCGCCGATGGCACCCCGCTCGACTCCCTCGCCGTGCACTTCCACGACACCTACGGGCAGGCCCTGGCGAACACCTTCGCCGCGCTCCGGCGCGGTGTCACAATCATCGACTCCTCGGCGGGCGGCCTCGGCGGGTGTCCCTACGCGGGCAGCGCCACTGGAAACCTCGCCACCGAGGACCTGCTCTGGCACCTGCACGGCCTGGGCATCGACACCGGGATCGACCTCCAGAAGATGGTCGAGACCAGCGTGTGGCTTGCCGAGCACCTCGGCCGCCCGAGCCCGTCGCGCACCGTCACAGCCCTTGCGGGCTGAAGGAGAATCGTCGACCAGGTGGTCACCGCCGAAGCGGCGCTGTCCGACATCCACGACGGCGCCACACCGGCGGTCGGCGGCTTCGGGCTCTGCGGCAACCCATCCACTCCGATTGCGACGCTACACCGCTCCAAGGTCACCGACCTGAAGATCGTGTCCGACAACTGCGTTGTCGACGACTGGGGGCTGGGCATCCTGCTGGCCGACGGTCGTATCAGCCGCGTGACCGGGTCGTGCGTCCTCCTCACCGGCGAGGTGTCCGACGCGCGCCGCGCGACCGAGGTCGGCCTCCTCACCCGGGCGGCGGCGGACGTCGACGCCGAGGTGGCCCGATACGTCGAGATGCTGCGGCTCGGCGCACCGGCGGCGCTCGCCGAGACGAAGGACCTGCCGCTGCGCGAGCGCCCGGCGTCGATGAGCGAGGACCTCGCCGAGATGAACGCCCTGTCCGCGCGGTACTTCGCGGGCGAGGGCGATCAGGAGCGCAGCCGGGCCTTGGCCGAGAAGTCCCGTGAGGCCCCGTTGACCAGCAAGGTCGACCCGGCGGAGCCTTCCTGCCCGCACAGGACGAGGTGTCCCCCGACGGCGAGCACTTCTCGGCCGGATCTCCTACAACCAAGCCACCAGGTCACCGCTCAGCGGTGAGGTAGGCGCATATGGCGACTGCCATCTCGTCGATCATCACGGGCCACGGCGCCGGCATGCCGGACTCGAGGTTCTCCCCGAACATCGCCCGGAAGGCGCACATGGAGTACATGCTCCGGTAGGCGTGGTCGATCGCCGCCTCCGGATCGGGCCGCTTGACCTGGTCCGCGACCCTCAGCAGCACCTCGCGGAACATTGCGCCGCACTCTCTAGCCCCTTGTGACCCCAGCTCGAGGGCCGCCTGGTTCTCGGTCGACACCAGTATCAGGACCCGAAGCAGCGTTTGACGAGCCTGGAAAGTCTCGACGAAACCCCGGACGGCGATATCGACGACCTCACTCACCGATGCTGCGGAAACCAGCCGTTCGTCGGCGAGCCTGCGTGCCAGCTCGGCCTTGAAGTCCTCGACGAACTCGTACTGGATGACGGCCAGCAGTTGCTCCTTCGAGCCGAACCGACGGTAGACGCTGCCGGTCGACACTCCTGCCTCGGCCGCGACGTTCGCGACCGTGAGCGCGCTCGGTCCGTGCAGCTCGAGCAGGAGGGTGCCCGCTTCGTAGATCCTCTTGAGCGTCCGCCTGCTGCGCTCCTGCACTGCGGCGGGGATCTCGGGCGAGGGCGTGGTCATCCACCCAGCTTAGGCCCCGGCCGCACGGCATCCGCTGGAAGTGATCTGGACGTGGGTGTTGACGTCGGCGGACAGAACTGCGAATGTAACGGTACATCCACATTCGGGTGCTCGACGCGGAGCCACCTCAGGGGATCTCCCCGCTTCGTGCCGAGTCGAGTCTTACGCACGGCGTGAGGAGCGGTGCCATGTCTTCGAAGTCGCGCGCTCGTACCGAGCAGCTCGAGTTCCGCAGGTGCCTCGGGGCCTTCCCCACCGGAGTCACCGTCGTCACCTATGACACTCCCGACGGCCGTCGAGGGGCCACCGTCAACTCGTTCGTATCGGTGTCGCTGGACCCTGCGCTCGTGCTGGTGTCGATCGGTGCCGGCGCGCGGGCACGGACCGGCCTGGAAGGCGCTCCGTTCGCGGTCAACATCCTGGGCGCTCACCAGAGCGACGTGGCGGTGCATTTCGCGGGACGACCCAGCGACGCCCTGCGCGTTCCGTGGCAGGCCGAGGCGTCCGTGCCCCGCCTGCGGGAGTGCGCCGCCTGGCTGGAATGTCTGCCGTGGCGGAGCGTCGAGGCCGGTGACCACACCCTGTTCATCGGCGAGGTCGTCGCGTTCGGGCACGATCCGAGCGCCGCGCCGTTGATCTTCCATGCCGGTGTCTTCGCCGACAAACAGTCGAATCCCCCACACGCGCGACGCCCCTCCCTGGCCGAGCGCCTCGACCGTCGCCGCGACTTCGAAATCTGGAGCGACGCGGGCGTGACGTCATCAGCTGTCCCCGCCTGAGCCGAGCAGAGGAACGATGAAACTCACCTACCTCCAGCAAGTCCCGTATCGGCACCTGCCGGACGACTTCACAGACCGGCACTCCGAGTCCGTCGTCACCAACCCGTTCTATGAGCTAGTCGACCGAGACCTCCTGCACACCGACCTGCGTGCCGCTCTCGACGAGTCCATGCATGCCGCGCGCGCCGGATTCGACGCCGTCGCCCTGCAAGAGCACGGCGGGAGCTCCTACGACATCAACCCCAACCCCGACCTCGGTGCCGCGGCCCTCGCGTACGCGACCGGCGCTGAAGGCCTACCGGTCGGCATCTCGCTCTTGGGGCGGTCCCTGGGCAAGAGCCGCGAGCCCTTGCGGGTCGCCGAGGAGCTGGCCTGGCTGGATTGTCTCAGCGGGGGCCGACTGCTGCCCGGGTTCCCGGTCGGACTGGCCTACGACGCGAACGTCAACGCGGGCGTCCCACCGATCGAGACCCGCAGCCGCTACGACGAGAACCTGGAGCTGATACTCCGGGCCTGGACCGAGCGCGAACCGTTCCCCTGGAACGGGCGCTACTTCCAGTCGATGGGCGTGAATATCTGGCCCCGGCCCTACCAGGACCCGCACCCGCCGATCAGCATCACCGGAATCGGGAATCCCCACACCACCCGGTTCGCCCTCGAGCGCGACCTGGGATTCAACCTGGTCGCGCTGGGCAGCGACCCGAAGATCGCCGCCGCACCGATCTTCGACTCGATGTGGTCGATGGCCGCCCAGATGGGGCTCGACGCGAACCCCTACCGAGTGGCGATGGCCGTCACGGTGCTGGTCGGCGAGACCGACGAGGACGCGGAACGCCTCTATGCCCGGCACGTCGAGTACAGCCTGGCGCGCGGGATCGGGCGGATCCCGATGCACCGGCTCGCGCTACCCGGCGGGATCAGCCCGCAGGGGCTCAAGGCCCTGATGTCGCGGCCGTCTCCGCCCGCCGACCTCGCGGCCCCGTCCTATGCCGATGCCGTCGGCGCCGGCGTGGTGGTCGCCGGGAGCCCCGCCACCGTACGGGAGATCCTCGCGGACTACGCGCGGAGCTTCCGGCTGGGCAACCTGCTCGTGTTCCTGCAGGTCGGTTCCATGCCGATCGAGCTCACCAAGCACAACATCGACCTGTTCGCGGCAGAGGTCGCGCCCCATCTGCGGCCCATCTGGTCGGAGTACGACGAGGACAACCGCTGGTGGCCCGTCGCCCTCGGCGGTCAGCCGGCGTCGAACAAGCAAGCGGAGACGGCAGGAGCGCGGCTGACATGAGCACACCAACCATGATCGAAACCCGGACCGTCAGCACCTGGGGTGACCAGATCCGGCTGCAGGTCAAGGTCTTCGGGACCGGCCCGGCACTGATCTACCTGCACCCGCTCGGCGGCTTCGTCCGCGACGACTTCCTCGACGAGCTGGCCCGCACCCACACCGTCTACGCCCCCGAGCTGCCGGGTACCAGCGCCGACGACCCGTTCGCCATCCACAAGGTCGACGACATCTTCGATCTCGTGCTGGTGTACGAGGAGGCCTTGCGCAAGCTCGGCGTTCACGGGGCACCGGTCATCGGCCAGTCCTTCGGCGGCATGCTGGCCGCCGAGCTCGCCTCCTGCTTCCCGGACTTGTTCGGTCAGGTAGCACTCCTGGGTCCAGCCGGCCTCTGGTTCACCGACAAGCCCTGGACGCTCGAGGTACTCACCGGCCCGCCGTCGAACCTGCCGAGCCTGCTGTTCAGCGACCCCTCCGCGGATCGCCCCCGGGCGATGCTGGCACTCCCCGAAGACGCGACCGCAGCCGTCGACGCTCTGGCCCACCTCACGTGGACCATGGGATGCGGCGCGAAGTTCCTGTGGCCGGTACCAGACCGCGGCCTGGTGCGACGACTGCACCGCATCAGCGCCCCGGTCCTCGTCGTCTGGGGCGAGGACGACCGGATCATCCCCTCGTCCTACGCGCATGAGTACGGCAAGCGGATCGCCGGCAGCACCGTGCACGTCCTGCCGGGCTCGGGGCACATTCCCCAGGTCGAGCAGATGGAGGCGACGCTCGAGCTCGTGTCCGCCTTCCTCGCCGGCCGCTGAGGACTCGTCTCGCACCGGTTCCGATCGAGACCATCGAACCGGTGCGAGTCAGCTCGAGCGGCGTCTCGATCTCGGCCCGCGAACCGCTGCTGACGTCACGTCCACACGCCGTCTAGATCACAATGAAGTGAGAGGACCAGCGAGATGACCACCACCGGACTCGGCCTGCCAACCAGCGACATCGACCTCTTCTCCGACGAAGTTCTCGCGGATCCGTATCCGTACTATCGCCGGCTTCAGGACATGGGGCCGCTCGTCGAACTGCCACAGTACGGTGTCGTCGCACTGGCCCGGTACGCCCAGGTGACGGACGCACTCACCGACTGGGAGACCTTCTCCTCGGCCGACGGCGTCGGATTGAACGACATCTTGAACCAAGCATTTCAGGGCACGATCATCGCATCGGACCCGCCCTACCACGATCAGTTGCGCGCAGTGCTGGCCGAACGGCTCGCGCCGCGATCGCTGCGCACCTTGAGAGCCGACATCACCGAGCGAGCCGACCGACACGTGGAGGACCTCGTTGCGCGGGGATCTTTCGACGCCGTGACCGAGCTAGCGCGTGCGGTGCCTGTCGCCATTGTTCTGGACCTGCTGGGTTTTCCTGCCGAAGGGCGCGATCGGTTGCTCGAGTGGGCCGAGGGCTTCGGCAACGTCAACGGCCCCGCGAACGAGCGCATGCAGGGTTCACTGCCGGTCGTCGAGGAGCTCTTCGGCTGGTTGACGACCACCTGCACGCGCGAGCGGATGGTGCCCGGAGGTTTCGCCACGACGATCCACGAGGCCGCCGAGCGAGGCGATATCCCCGAAGAGGCAGTGGTGCCGCTCATGTCGAGCTACGCGCTCCCCGCCATGGAGACGACCATCAGCGCAATCGGCAGTGCGGTCCAGCTCTTCATGGAGAACCCGGACCAATGGGAGGCGGTGCGCGCAGACCACTCACTCATTCCCGGCGCGTTCAACGAGGTGCTCCGGATGGAGTCGCCGGTGCAGGTCTTCACGCGGGTCACGCATCGGCCGTACTCCGCTGAGGGCGTCTCCATACCGGAGAACGTCAGGGTGGTGGTCCTCTACGGCGCCGCCAACCGGGACGAGCGGAGATACCCCGATCCGGATCGTTTCGACGTCCGGCGCGAGAACGTCGACCATGTCGCGTTCGGCTTGGGAACCCACTCGTGCCCGGGCCAGGGGCTGACGAGACTGGAGGCACACGCGGTGCTCGAAGCGCTGGCGCGCCGTGTCGACAGGTGGGAACCGGCCGGCGAGCCGCGCCGAAGGATCATGAACATCACCCGGGCTCTGGACAGCCTGCCCGTCGTGGTCCATTGAGCGAGTTCCGGAGAAGGGGAGACACTCGTGCCCGTCATTCGCGCCGACAAAGCGAGATGTGAAGGCTACGGAAACTGTGTGATCGCTGCACCGGAATTCCTGGATGTCGACGACGAAGGAGTCGTCGTCGTGATCCAGGAACACGTTCCTGACAGTGCGCTCGGGCGAGCGGACAATGCCGCGCGCTCCTGCCCGGTCAGTGCGCTGCGAGTGGACAGATGAACGGAACTGCGCTTGTCGTCGGAGCCTCGGTGGCGGGCATCCGTACAGCCCAGGCGCTGCGCGCGGAGGGATGGCGCGGTCGGGTCATCGTGGTCGGTGAGGAACCACATCTGCCCTATGACCGGCCGCCGCTGTCGAAGCAGATGTTGACCGTTCGTGGTGCGGTGCGGTCGACGCCACTGATCACTGAGCGAGAGGCGGTGGCGAGCGAGATCGAACTGTCGCTCGGTGTCCGAGCCGTCCGGCTGGATTCGCGGAGGAAACGAGTCGCGCTCGAGGACGGCCAGGAGCTGTCCTACGACCAGTTGGTGATCGCGACCGGGGCCGCCGCGCGGCCGTCGCCGTGGGGTCGGCTGACCGGCTTGCACGTGCTGCGCGATCTCGACGACTGCATGGGACTGCGACGGGCTCTTCATGACGAGGGTCGAGTGAAAGACGGCCATGTCGTCGTCGTGGGCGCCGGCTTCATCGGCTCCGAAGTGGCGGCTGCTGCGAGGGCGTTGGACTTGCGGGTGTCGATGGTGGATTCGCTGCCCACGCCCCTGGGCCGCGTTGTGGGACCGGCGGTCGGAGGCGAATTCACCAGGCTCCACCACCGTCATGATGTGGAGACGCACTTCGGGTCCGGAGTCGCGTCGATCACTCGGTCCTCCGACCGACTTCATGTCCTGCTCGACGACGGCACCGACTTGTCTGCGACGGTGGTCGTTGTCGGAATCGGCGCGAAGCCGAATGTCGAGTGGCTTGCGGGGTCCGGTCTCCCCCTCGACGACGGCGTGCTCTGCGATGAAGAAGGGCGGGCGATCGGCGCCTCCGACGTCTCCGCTGTCGGCGATGTGGCGTGCTGGACGGATCCAGACACCGGGATGCCGCGGAGGGTCGAGCACTGGACCCGTGCGGTGGAACACGCGAACCAGGTCGGCCGACGACTCTGCGGAGCCACGGTCGAGAGCGTCGAGCAGTTCGTCGAGTACGTCTGGAGCGACCTCTACGACTGGAAGACGCAGATCATCGGGCGCCCGATGGACGGCTCGCGCGTGGAGTCGGTCGGTGAGTTCGACGGAGCTGAGACGAAGGCGGCCGTGCTCTATGCCGATGAGCAGGGCGTGCTGAGGGGAAGCCTGACCGTCAACTGGCCACGCGCGATGCTGCTGCTCCGCAGGGCCATGGCGCAGCGCGCGGACGTGCGGGCAACCCGGGACCTGATCGAGACGAAGCTGTGGCCACCGCGCTCCTCGGCGAGGATTCCGATCTGAGCCGGGCCCCTACCCGGCCAGTGCAAGCGGTGCGCTGCTGATCAAATGAAGGATGAACAGAGCAATGACGGAAACCAGCAGGCTCGACTTCAACGAACGTGTCGCGATCGTCACCGGAGCAGGATCCGGCATGGGCCGCGAATACGCGGTGACGCTGGCATCCCGGGGCGCCAGAGTCGTTGTCAACGACATCTCCACTGGAGCCGCCGCCGATACCGTGCAGTCGATCACGAACGCTGGTGGGACAGCTGTGGCCGACAACAACAATGTCGTCACCAATGCCTCGGACCTCGTTCGCACGGCCGTCGACAAGTTCGGCCGCCTGGACATCGTCATCAACAACGCCGGTATCGTGGGGTTTGGTCGCCTCTGGGAGATGGACGGCGAGGCGTGGTGGAAGATCTTCGACACTCACGTCAAGGGCACCGTGGAGGTATCACGCCACGCGATGACACATCTCATCGAGTCAGGTAGCGGCCGACTGATCAATACCTCGTCGCACGGCATGCTCGGCACGTCACATCTGTCGGCGTACAACGCCGCCAAGGCGGCGATCTGGGGGTTCGGCAACAGCATGGTCGAAGAGGCCGGAGCTGTCGGAGTGCAGGTCACAACCGTCATGCCATCGGCCTGGACCCCGATGACCGAGGGTGCGTTCGACAACCCGGCAGTGGTGAAGCTTCTGCGGGAGCAGTTCCCGGCGAACGCCGTCGCCGCCTTTGTGACCTGGCTCGCGCACCAGGACACCACCGTGCACGGTGAGACTTTCCAGGTGGCCGGGGTGTCAGCCGTCCGGACCGCCTTCAGCGCGATGCCTCGGGTCCGGGTCGAGAGTGCCACCCCTGAGGACTGGGCACGAAACGCCGACACCCTCATGCGGGACGGAGAACTCACACCACTGCGCAACGGGGGTGAGTCGTTCCGCGCCGAGCTCGTCTCCTTCGACCCGTCGATGGACGCCGAACTCGCCACGGCGGCTGTCGTACCGAAGTAGGCCCCCAGCAGCGGTCCCCCGGATCGCCGGGAACTGCTGGGGCCTCAGACCCGAACAGGAGCGGCTGCTGCCGGGGCCGGTGCAGCCAAAGCCGACGAGTTGGGCCGGAAAGCCCTTGCGGTGCGGTGCGACGTCTCGGACTCGCGAGCTACTCCATGACCGGGCAGACGCTCCTCGTCGACGGCGGCTGCATGGCCACGTAGCCCGCCCACCCCGTCCGCGCCAGATCCCCCCAGAGAACTCGACATCGCTCAGAGCAGAGGAGCAGCACACCATGACGACG
>NZ_BAABGT010000123.1:0-137616 GCF_039541715.1 Pseudonocardia xishanensis | reverse complement strand
GTCAAGGCCGTCCTCGTCCTCATCCACGCCGGCTGAGGCCAAGTGGAAAGGGCTCATTGCAACTGCAAGAATACTACAGGAGCGAAGCAAACGAAGAGCTCTTCGATAGATACGAAGCTCTGAATGAATACTTTGAATCAGGCGGTGCCGATGGCGTATTTGATTACCTTGATCGAGAACATCGTAGCTATCGCGCCCGCTTCGGACCAAACTATTGGCGAACCGCATTCTTCGCTGGGTTGAGCCGAAGTGATGAGTTCTGCCGCGGAGCTTTCCGAGACTTATTGAAGTAAGGCCCGCAATACTATCTGGTCATCTTGCACCCCTTAACCGCCTCGGACAGAAGCCTGCGAGCCATTATTGTATCGCGGGCAACGTAGGCGCAGATCTCCGCTTCTGCATGAGCAGCATCGTGCGAAGATCTTTGTCGAGTCCAGCAGTGTGATTTTAGAGTGTCTGGCCAACTAGAGGCCGAGAGCAATCGCGCAGCAGATCGCAAGCAAAATCGTATTTGCGTCGCTCAGCCTCCACGTAAGCATAGAGGTTCGAGCGAGAAAGCTGTCGCAGTACGTCCGAAACGCATTGCGACAGAAATAGGTGTTCTGCGGATTCCGCCATAGGCCCTATGTTGCTGGCGCCCGAATCGCGCTGCCGCCCCTGCCGCCTACCACGTGGCTGACGGCGTGGACCTCACCGAGGGCCAGCCCTACACTCAGTCGGGTGGCACTTCGAGCAAAGTACGAGGGTCGTTATGGTGCGTGTAAGGAGCCGATCGAACTGGGAGACTTCATCCGGCGCGGCATACTCGGCTTCATCCATGATGGCTGCGGGGAGCATGGTGAAAGCGGCCTCGATCGCACCGACGACGGGATAGCACCAGCGGACCGGTGGCAGATAGATGACACGCCGTTATAGATCTACGGCGTGGGCACCTCTAAACGCTGACATTGCAGCTCGTCTTCGCTTGCCGGGCGCGGTCGCTGCCGGTCGGCGCACCAGATCGTGTCGTCGTGATGCGGACCGGTGCCGATGCTCGTGATGCTTTCTTGGTGTCTTGCGGCACGGCTGATCTCGCAACGCTGGGACTCATGCGGCATCCCGTCGACGTGGCGTAGCCCGACCGCGGTGGTCCGGGGGGGGCGGCTCTCGACAGCCGCCGCAGCACCTGCCGGTCAAGGGCGTTCCAGCCTCGGTGTCCGACGGACCGCGGGCGTTCCTCATGCTTACCGTACCGTCATTCGGGCCCGTGCAAGCCCGCTAGTTCACCTGCCGCGGGCACGTCACCTGCGGCTCTGGCAACCGCCACCACATCGACGACCGCGCATTGGCACCGCCCACGGCCCCGAGCCCTACGACTGCACCAGGCGGTGCTGTAGCAGGCCCGCCGCGGCGAATCCGAATCACTCGTTCCGCTGCTGGTCCCCGCCCACACCCGCCGAGGACGTGCCAGCACCCGACTGCGTTGACCAGTAGCTCCACCGGGGCGGGCCGGTCGAGTTTGAGCGTGTCGGCCCTGCGTTGGGCAGTCTCACCGTTCTGGGCCGACAGTTCGGGCTCGGGCCACAGCGAGCCGGTGTCCTGCTCACGTTATTAGCAGATATCGGGCTGATCCACCTCACCCCGACGGAGCACGGATCAAGGCCGTCCGCTCGCCCTGCTGCGCTCAGGCAGCTCGCTGCTCTTGCCGCCTCCGGCATGCGCTCCGGCATGCCATCACCTTTGGCCGCGCCCGACCCGGGGACACCGCAATAGAGGTCGACCTCACTGTGTCCCGCAGCGGCACCGTCACCCTCGGCGGACAGCTGTTCGTCGCCGCAGAGATCCTCGGCGGGACCTCCGCGTGTTGGCAGATCCCCTTCACGACAGAGCTCCGCGGCGAGGTTGTCGTCGAGATGGTCCCGTCTTCCCGCTGGCGAGGTGCGGGGCCCGCGTCAGCGAGCTATCGAGACATGGCAGTTACTCGAACGAACCCGCTGAATGTCGCAGTCCGGTCGTTCAGTCCAACCAGCACCCGATTAGCGTCGGGGTCAGACCCGCGAACGCCCCGTTCGCGAGTCCTCCGTCGCGCCCTCGCGACCGCGGAAGGGAACCTTCTGCATATCTTGCTCCGGCGATTCCTGTGAGTTCAGCATGGCTGAACCCGCACGCTCATCCCTGCACGGTGACACCGGCGGCATCGCCTCGGATAATGATCATGAGAGGCTCCTGCGCCAGCACGTCATGCGCAGGTCGCGTACACCCTGGCGAGTCGTTCGCTTTCGGGCCATGCACCTGCGATGCGATTGGCTGCGGAGCCCGCGGGCGAACGGAGGCCACCCCGGCCCCGGCGACCGCGAGGACGGAGGGTCCGGTGCCCAAACAGCCCGGAGAGAACCCCACGCAAGAGCAGGTCACTGCCCCGAACGGTGTCGCGTGGACGAGGGCCCCCGGCGGCACGACGAGCGGCCATCAGCTGCTGGAGGCGCTCAACGGGATCTCGGGGATCTACGGCGACGTTCCGCGCCGCTGGAACTGGTGGGAGGAAGGCCGCCAGCGGCGGGAGCACGACCGCCACATGGCCGTCCTTGAGGAGTGGGACAACGGCGCTGAGGAGTTGCCTCCGGACGAGTCTGAAGCCCGGATGAAGGCGTGGTCGGACGACTTCGACAAGCGGTACGAGGAGGAGCGGCGACGCCGGGCTCAGCTCGCCGCTGACACCTACGACGAGGAGCGGGCGTCTCAGCGGCTGCAGTACCTCCGGGACACGGCGGACGCCGCGTTCTTCGGCCACGTGCTGCGCAAGCCCGCCAACGCCGCCCAGCGCGACGGCGCGGCGCGTCGGGAAGCCGAGGCACGCGCATCCGCCGCGGAACTCCTGCACACCATCGGCGATCCCGAGCAGGTCATCGACAAACGTGGCTACCTGCCCTCGGAACGCCGCGCGACCAACCTCGGCGCCCACACCGACTACTGGCGCCACCGCCTCCTTCGGGAGTGGTCGACGAAGGATAGGAGACAATTCAACGCCCTGCTGAAGATGCCGCCGCCGAGTCCTGACGACATGTGCTCAGAATGTGAGGCTCCCGCGGAGTGGCACGAGTACGACATCTCTGTGCGGTTGTTCCATCCCCCACCCGCACCGGGCTCCCAGGCAGAGAAGATCGCTCAACTGATGCCCGGCTGGTGGGAGCGCTGCCCGGCCTGCACGGCGTACCGGATCGGCCATGTCTGGGGCGGCAGTCACGCCCTGCCCGACTTCGACGGCGGGCAGTGGGTCGCCATGCTGCCGCCGCTCCTGCGCACCCTGTTCACATCCGAACCGCCGAAGGCCCGGAAGAAGCGGGCGCCGAAGCCGAAGCCGCTCGCGACGATCCCGCCGGGTCCGATCGACGAGGTGATGGCGAGGCTCGCGGAGGCGAAGGCCGCGCACCCGGATGCCGAGGTGCGGACAGGAGCCGGGGGCGTCCTGGAACTCTGGAACCCCTGAGCCCTCGTTCGCGAGGCCGGGCCGAACGACGACGAACGACGACGACGACAGCCACCGTCGGCAAGGGTTCAGAGGCGTTGAAGCCCCGACCCCGGATGGAGGAATCCCAATGAACGACAGGCTCTGGGGTGTGAAGGACGTCGCCGATTTCCTCGGCGTCCCCGTCGCGACGCTGTACCAGTGGCGCCAGCGCGGGTACGGACCGAAGTCCAGGAGGGTCGGGCGCTATGTGCGCTACGAGCCGAGCGCCGTCCGAGCGTGGTTCGAAGCACAGCCTTGAGGTGGCAGGCAGAAGACCCAAGATCAGAATCAATTGTAGATCATGGGAGTAAACTGGGAGTTGATCTCCGAGGCGATCAACTTGAGGCCCGTGATACGGTGCCTGACCTTGGGGTTTTTGCTCCTCCGACTGGACTCGAACCAGTAACCCTGCGATTAACAGTCGCATGCTCTGCCAATTGAGCTACGGAGGACCGCTGACCGTCGGCGGCGTCCCGCTGACCGGCAGGAGAGACAGTACAACACCCCCCACGCGTCCCTTCCGACCCCCCTCCCCCGCACCCGCGGCCGTCCCCCGGTGGTGGTCCTGGGGCAGGATGGAGGGGCCGTCGAATTCCGCCGTGGAGGATCACGATGCTGAAGTTCCTGCTGGGTGCCGCGATCGGCTACGTGCTCGGCACCAAGGCCGGCCACGAGCGGTACGAGCAGCTGCACCGGACGTACCAGCGCATCGCCGACCATCCGGCCGTCCAGGGGGCCGCCGGCGTCGTGCGGGCCCGGGTCGAGGAGGTCGTCAACGGGCCGCGGCAGGAGCACGGCCGCTGAGCCGACCGCCGAAGGGCGCGGGGATCTTCCTGCGCCGCGTCGCGATCGACGACGAGACCGCGGATTGGGGCCGGTACCCCTTCGCCCTGCCGGTGATCGCCGCCCTGCGCGGACGACGGCTGGAGTTCGGTCCCGGCGTGACGTTCCTGGTGGGCGAGAACGGGTCCGGCAAGTCCACCCTGGTCGAGGCCCTCGCCGTCGCGGCGGGACTGAACCCCGAGGGCGGGTCGCGGCACTTCCGCTTCGCGACCCGGTCCACCGAGTCCGTGCTCGGCGAGGCGCTGACCGTCTCGCGTGCGCCGGGCAGGGAGCGGTCCTCGTTCTTCCTGCGCGCCGAGACCTACTACAACGTCGCGTCGGAGATCGAGAGCCGGGGCATCGAGCTGGAGCCCTACGGCGGCGTCTCGCCCCACGAACGCTCCCACGGGCAGTCCTTCCTGGACCTGCTCACCCACCGCTTCCGCCCGCAGGGCCTCTACCTGCTCGACGAGCCCGAGGCCGCCCTCTCCACGCAGGGCCAGCTCGCCGCGCTCGCCCGGATCCAGGAGCTCACCCGCGCGGGCTCGCAGTTCCTGATCGCCACACACAGCCCGATCCTCACCGCCCTACCCGGCGCCCGGATCCTGCAGATCGACCCCGACGGCGGCCTGCACACCGTCGCCTACGACGACTGCCTCCCGGTCCGCACCACCCGCGACTTCCTCGCCGACCCCACCCGCACCCTCCGCCACCTCCGCTGAGCCCGTCCGACAACGACGCCGCGGTGTCGGACTCGCGGGGTGGGGTGTCGGACTCGCGGGACTCTCCGCGAGTCCCCCGGTTCCGACGCCCGAGTCGGACGGGTCAGGTCGTGGGGGTCGTGCGGAAGGTGCGGCGGTAGGTGGTCGGGGAGACACCCCGCTCCGCCTGCAGGTGCAGGCGGAGGGAGCCCGCGGTGCCGAAGCCCGCGCGTTCGGCGACGTCGTCGACCGGGAGGTCGGTCTCCTCCAGCAGCGCGCAGGCCCGCTCGATCCGCTGCCGCGCCAGCCACTGCCCCGGCGACGTGCCCATCTCCTCGCGGAAGCGACGGGTGAAGGTGCGGGTGCTGGTGGACTCCCGGGCCGCGAGCTCACGCAGCGACACCGGCCGGTGCAGGTTCTCCAGGGCCCAGGTCCGGGCCCGGCCGGTGGAGGAGACCGCGGGCTCGGGCAGCGGTCGTCGGACGTACTGGGCCTGGCCGCCGTCTCGGTGCGGCGGGACGACGGTCCCGCGCGCGACCTCGTTCGCCACCGCCGACCCGAAATCCGACCGGACCATGTGCAGGCAGAGGTCGATGCCTGCGGCCACGCCCGCGGAGGTCAGGACGCCGCGGTCGTCGGTGTAGAGGACGTCCGGGTCGACGTGCACGGCGGGGTACTGCGCGCGGAACCGGTCGCAGGAGCGCCAGTGGGTGGTGGCGCGGCGACCGTCGAGCAGGCCCACCTCGGCGAGCACGAACGAGCCGGTGCAGACCGACGCGATCCGGGCGCCCTGGCGGATCCCCGCCAGCGCGGTGCGGACCTCCTCCTGCAGCGAGCCCGGCACGTAGTCGAGGTCCGACGCCGGGACGATCACCGTGTCCGCCTCGGCGAGGATCTCCGGGCCGTGGTCGACCCGGATCGCGAAGTCGGTGTCGGTGCGCACCTCGCCGGGGCTGGTCGTGCAGGTCCGGACCTCGTAGAGCCGCTCGCCCGCGGCCGAGCGGGCCTGCCCGAAGATCCGGTGCACGATGCCGAGCTCCATCGGCAGGCACCCGTCGCGCACGAGCACGGAGACACGATGCATGGCCCGATCCTCGCACATCATGACCATCGGGCCATTGTCGTGGCCCGGGCGGCTTCGCAGGATGGGCTCATGGACGTTCTCTGGGTCGTCGCCCCTCCGGATCCGCGGTCGCTGACCGCCGCACTCGCCGCCGAGGGCGTCGCCGCGCTGCGGGCGTCGGGGCACACCGTCGAGGTCTCGGACCTGCCCGCGATGAGCTGGAACCCGGTCGTCACGGCCGCGGACTACGGCACCGAGGGCAGGCTGCGGGTCTCCGCCGCCGCGGGGGCGGCGTTCGCCGAGGGCACGCTGCCCGCGGACGTCGTGGCCGAGCAGGACAAGCTCCGGCGGGCGGACGTGGTGGTGCTGCACTTCCCGATGTGGTGGTTCTCGATGCCCGCGATCATGAAGGGCTGGGTCGACCGGGTGTTCGTGAGCGGCTTCGGCTACGGCGTCCGCGCGCCCGAGGGCCACACGCGGCGCTACGGCGACGGGATCCTGGCGGGCAAGCGCGCCCTCGTCGTGACGTCGACGGGTGGGCCGGCGTCGGCGTTCGGGCCGCGCGGGGTGAACGGCGAGCTCGACGAGCTGCTGTTCCCGATCCTGCACGGCACGCTGTTCTACGCGGGCGCGACCGTCCTGGCGCCGCACCTCGTCCCGGGCGCGGACCGGTTCACCGAGGCCGACGCCGCGCGGGCCGCCGCCGATCTCCGGACGCGGCTGGCGGGTCTGGAGACCGAGACCCCGCTCCCCTACCGCGTGGAACGCGCTGAATACGAGCGGTTGGAGCTGCGCCCGGAGGTCGCGCCGGGTGAGACCGGGCTCCGTGCACACCTGCGTGAGGGTGTGATGACCGAGCCTCGCGGAGATCATCAGGCCCTGACGCGGCTTCCTGCATGATCGAAGCTGCGTCGGGGTCTGATGATCACCGCCGGGGGCGGGGCTACGGGAGCTGCGCGACCGCGAAGATCCGGCGGAAGGGGAACCAGGTGTGGCCCCCGGCGTCCGCGGGATAGGCCTCGCGCAGGCGCGGGGCCAGATCTGCGGTGAAGTCCGCGTACTCGGCCGCGGAGAGGGCGTCCCGCACCGGGCGCAGGGCGGTGCTGCTGATCCAGTGCAGCACCGGGTCCTCGCCGGTGAGGCGCTGCACGTAGGTCGTCTCCCAGACGTCCGCCTCGGCGCCCGCCGCAGCGAACAGCGCCGCGTACTCCGCGGGCTCGCCCACCCCGGCCTCGCCACGCAGCCTGATCCCGCGCTCGGCCGCGAGCGAACGGGCCAGGGCGTGGGAGGGGGCGGCGAAGTTGCCGGGGACCTGCATCGCGAACGTCGCCCCCGATGGGAGGGCGCGAAGCCAGCTCGGGAGCAGCGTGCGGTGCGACGGCACCCACTGCAGCACCGCGTTCGTCACGACGACGTCCGTGTCCGGCTCGGGCGCCCAGTCCTCGACCGCCTGCCGGTGGGCCGGGATCCCGGCCGCCTGCGCGGCGGCGACCATCTCCGCCGAGGAGTCCAGCGCCTCGAGCACCGCCTCCGGCCAGCGGGCGGCCAGCAGCGCGGTCATGTTCCCGGGGCCGCAGCCCAGGTCCACGACGCGCCGCGGCGCCACCGCCCGGACCCGGGCGAGGAGGTCGTGGAAGGGGCGGGCGCGGTGGTCGTCGAAGTCGAGGTAGAGCGCGGGGTCCCAGGTGGTGCTCACGAGTCGGGCCGGATCTGGCGGACCGTGCCGTCCCGGCCGGGGACGCGGCGTTCGAGCATCCAGGCCTCCCGCCCGTCCGGCATGCGGGCGCGCTCGCGGGACACGATCGACTGCGTGACCCGCTCGTGCACGGCCTTGGGCACCTTCCCCGGCTCGCCGAGGGCGAAGCGGCGGGGCGGCCCGTCGTGCAGCAGGAACGCCTTGCCAAGGTCCTCCTCGGTGGCGACGACGACGGTCATCGCCCCGTCCGCCCAGGTCGCCTTGGACACCAGGTGCCAGCTCGTCCGGTCCTCCGCGCCGGGGAACCAGATCCCCCGGTTGGTGACGACGAGGTGCCCGCCGGAGCGCACCTCGGCGCTCGCGACGACGTGCTCGGCGGGATCCAGCTCACCGGCGAACCCGGGAGGCAGCTCCTCGCGGCCCAGCAGCCGCCCGAGGAACGTCACCGGTGCGCCCCGCTCGCCTGCTCCCGCAGCGCGATCTTGTACTGCTCCAGCGGGACGAGGTCGCCGAACAGCTCGTTGTAGAGCTCCGGGTCCTCGGTCGGGTTGGTCCGTTGCAGCCGCGACTTCACCTCGGCGATCTGCGCCTCGACCAGCGCGAGCTTGACCCCCGCCAGCACCGACCCGACGTAGCGCGCCTCGTCCACCAGCTTGCGCGGCAGCTCCAGCGGCTCCACCGCCAGCTCGGAGAGCAGCTTGCGCTCCTCCGGCCCGCACTCCGCCCCGACGGCCTCGATCCACGCGGTGCCCTCGAGCCCCGCGCACACCCCGCCCGCCTTCTGGATCGCGATGTGCACCGCGGCGAACGCGGGATGGGTGAAGACCTGCTCGGGCAGCTCGTCGTAGGCCGGGCCCGCGATGACCGGGATCTGCAGCGCGGACTTGATCGCCTCGCGCTGCAGGTGCAGGCGGGGATCGTCTCGCGGCGGCGCGGTCGGGGCCGCGCGGCGCTTGCGCGGTGCGCCGCCGCCCGCCTCCTCGCGGACCCGCCGGACGACCATCGCGATGTCGTCCCAGCCGACCCAGCCCGCCAGCCTGCGCGCGTACTCGTCCCGCAGGTCCTCGCGCTTGATCTTCGCGACGATCGGCACCGCCCGCTGCAGTGCCTGGATGCGGCCCTCGGCGTCGTCCAGCTTGCAGTCCCGCAGGATGGAGCGGATCGCGAACTCGAACAGCGGCTCGCGGCGCGCCACCAGGTCCCGCACCGCGGTGTCGCCGTGCTCCTGGCGCAGCTCGCAGGGGTCCTGGCCGTCCGGCGCGATGCAGACGAAGGTCTGGGCGGCGAAGGACTGCTCGCCGTCGAAGGCCTTGAGCGCCGCCGCCTGGCCCGCCGCGTCCCCGTCGAAGGTGTAGATGACCTCGCCCTTGTCGAACGAGTCGTCCCCCATCAGCCTGCGCAGCACCGAGATGTGGTCCGTGCCGAAGGCCGTGCCACAGGAGGCGACGGCGGTGGGCACGCCCGCGAGGTGCATGGCCATCACGTCCGTGTAGCCCTCGACGACCACGACCTGGCGGCGCTTGGCGATCTCCCGCTTGGCCAGGTCCAGTCCGAACAGGACGTGGGACTTGCGGTAGACCGGGGTGTCCGAGGTGTTGAGGTACTTGGCCTCGATGCCGTCGTCGTCGAACAGCCTGCGGGCGCCGAACCCGACGACGTCTCCGCCCAGGTCCCGGATCGGCCAGACCAGCCTGCGGTGGAACCGGTCGATGTGGCCGCGCCTGCCCTGTTTCGCCAGCCCGGCCTTCTCCAGCTCGTCCAGCGTGAAGCCCTGCGCGAGGAGGTGCTTGGTGAGGTTGTCCCAGCCTCCGGGGGCGTAGCCGCAGCCGAACCGGTCCGCCGCGTCCGACCCGAACCCGCGAGCGGTGAGGAACTGCATGGCCGCGGCGCCTTCGGGGGTGCGCAGCTGCGCGGCGTAGAACTCGGCCGCCTTCTTGTTGGCCTCGAGCAGCCGCGAGCGCGTGCCGCGGTCCCGCTGGACCGACGAGCTGCCGCCCTCGTAGGTGAGTCGGACGCCGCACTTGTCCGCCAGCCGCTCGACCGCCTCGACGAAGCCGATGTGCTCGATCTTCATCACGAAGTCGATCGCGCTGCCGCCCTCGCCGCAGCCGAAGCAGTGGAAGGTGCCGTGCGTGGGCCGGACGTTGAACGACGGGGTCTTCTCGTCGTGGAAGGGGCACAGGCCCTTCAGCGACCCGGCGCCGGCGCGACGGAGGGCGACGTAGTCCCCGACGACCTCTTCGATCCGGCTGCGGTCGCGGACCTCCGCGATGTCGCTGTCCCGAATCCTGCCCGCCACGGGGGCGAGTCTAGTGCTCAGCTGAAACGGGTGGCGCTCCGCTGGCCCGGGACCGCGACGGCCACCGCGGTGCGCTGCATCGGGAGGACGAGCTGCGCTTCGCGGACCAGGGTGGCGCGACCGCCCGCGCCCTGGACCGGGACCTCGATCTCCGGCTCGTCGGCCGGGGTCCCGGTGGCGGGCAGGATGCCGACGGCGTCGCCGGGCAGGTCCCGCCGCCGCGGCGCGGGCAGCTCGGCGAGCAGCGGCGCGAGGGCGACGGTGAGCAGCAGCACGATCCCGGCAGCCGCGCCGGTCACGGTCAGCGTGTCCGAGAGGATGTTCATGACCCCTGAATCTGCCCGGGGAACCTGAGCGTTACATCAGACGGCGGTAGGAATCGCCCGTCATTCGGACGAGTGAACGACACGCCGACGCGACACACCCACCAGCAGGACGCAGGCCACCCCGATCTGCACCGCGAAGCCGGCCATCTGTGCGACGGCGTCCGCGGGGTCGAACCCGTGCAGGTGCAGCGCCCCCGCGACCTCGCCCCTGGTCACCCACGCAGCCTGCGATGTCCGCGAGACTGGGCGGGTGGACTTCGAGGAGCACCGCCCGCACCTGCTGCGGGTCGGCTACCGGATCACCGGCAGTCTCGCCGACGCGGAGGACGCCGTCCAGGAGGCGTGGCTGCGCTGGTCGAAGGCCGACGGCGTCCGTGACCCGCGGGCCTGGCTCACGACCGTCGTCGGGCGGATCTGCCTGGACCGGTCGACCTCGGCCGCGGCCCGGCGGGAGTCCTACGTGGGGCCCTGGCTGCCCGAACCCCTGGTCACCACACCGGACGAGGACGGGCCGCTGGCCGCCGTCGTGCGCGGGGAGGACGTCCGGCTGGCCGCGGTGCTGCTGTTGGACCGGCTCACCCCGGCCCAGCGGGTCGCGTTCGTGCTGCACGAGGCGCTGGGGACGCGCTACGCCGAGATCGGGTCCGTGCTCGGCTGCTCGGCCGACGCCGCCCGGCAGCACGCCGCCGCGGCCCGCCGCACGCTCGCCGCCTCCCCGCTGCCGCCCCGCGCGCCCGCCGCGGCCGAGCGGCGGGTGCTGGCGGACTTCGTCGCCGCACTGGCCCGCGGGGACCGGCGGGCCCTGGTCGCGACGCTGCACCCGGCCGTGGTGTTCACCAGCGACGGCGGCGGGCAGGTGCCGACCGCGCTGCGCCCGATCGTCGGGGCGGAGAAGCTCGCCCGGCTCGTCGAGGGGCTGCTGGCGCGGTACGGGCCTGCGCTGGACCCGGCGGACTGGGTCCCGGTGCTGGTCAACGGCGAGCCCGGGCTCGCGACGTCCGCGGCCCCCGGCCTCGCCGCGTCCGTCACCGCGGTGACGGTCGGCCCCGACGGCCGGATCACCGCGGTCCGGCAGGTGATGAACCCCGCGAAACTGCGCCCCTGGTGGTGACGGCGTGTCATCGGGCCTGCGCGCAGTGCCCCGGCGAGGATCGTCCTCGTGCCGCGTCGCCTGCCCCGTCTCCCGCCCCGTCTGCTGCCCCGTCTGCTGCCCCTGCTGCTCGCCCTGCTCACCCTCTCCGGGTGCGCCACCCTCGCCGACCGGTACGTGCCGTGGACGGAGGCGGCACCCGTCGGGAGCGCGGCGGACGCGCTGGCCACGCTGCCGGTCAAGGGCCGCGCTCCGAAGACCGGCTACACCCGTGACCAGTTCGGGCAGAGCTGGGCGGACGTCGACCGCAACGGGTGCGACCAGCGCAACGACGTCCTCGCCCGGGACATGACCGGCGAGACCTTCAAGCCCGGGACCCGGGACTGCGTGGTCCTCACCGGCACGCTCGTCGACCCGTACACCGGGCGCACGATCGCCTTCACCCGCGGACAGGACACCAGCACGGCGGTGCAGATCGACCACGTCGTCGCGCTGTCGGACGCGTGGCAGAAGGGCGCCCAGCAGCTCGACGCACCGACCCGCCTGCGGCTCGGCAACGACCCGCTCAACCTGCTCGCCGTCGACGGCCCCACCAACAACTCCAAGGGCGACGGCGACGCGGCCACCTGGCTGCCCCCGCAGCGCGGGTACCGGTGCGCGTACATCGCGCGGCAGGTGGCGGTGAAGGCCAAGTACGGGCTGTGGGTCACCCGGGCCGAGCACGACGCGATCGGCCGCATCCTCGCCGACTGCCCGGGCGAGCCGATCCCGGTGGACGACACGGTGCCCGGCACGGTTCACTCGTCGGGGGCGTAAGACCCGGTCGCCGAGGGGCGATGTCTCGGGTGAGCAGCTTCTTTCAGCGGTCCGGGGGGACACGATGGCCGAGCACGGGGGAACGGACGCGGTGCCCGCACCGCGGGAGGCCGAGGGACCACGGGTCCCCGGGCCGAGACACGCCGCGAGGGACCGGCCCGCGCCGGCGCCCGGGGCCGGCGAGCCCGCGCAGCGGGCCCGCCGCGCCACCGTGCCCCACCCCCGTCCGCCCCACCCCCGTCCGCCCGACCCCCGTCCGCCCACGGAGCTCCGGTCCGCGCGGCCTCCCCTGCCGTTCGCGCAGGTCGGCCCGCCCGGCGGCTACGTGCCCCGGCACGCCGCCCCGCCCTACGTCCCGCCGCTGCCCCGCGGGCCGCGGCAGGCGCCCGGGTGGGTGCTGCCGTCGGTGCTCTCCGCGGTGATCGTGCTGGCCGGGGCGGCGCTTCTCGGCATCGCCTCCGTCGCGTGGGACGCGAGCCGGGGCACCCCGAGCCCGCTCGCGGCGGGCACGGGCGACCGCGCCTTCCTCGGCAGCCTCGCCGCCCAGCCGTCGTTCGCCCGGATCCCGGACGACACCCTGATCGACCTGGGCCACAGCGTCTGCGCCGCGCTGGAGGACGGGTCCAGCCGCGGCGAGCTGGTCTCGGACGCCGTCTCCGCGGGCTTCGGCACCCGAGACGCCCTCCTGCTCGTCGATGCCGCGAACGCCGCCTACTGCCCGGCCGAGTAGCGCACGGCGCAGGCGGCGTCGAAGCCCTGGTCGACGATGCCCAGCGCGTGGTTCGAGCGGGCCCGCAGGTTCTCCAGCGCGATCTGCTGGGTCAGCTCCAGCACCCCGGCGCGCCCGAAGGTCGACTCCAGCTCGGCGACCTGGGCGTCGGTCACGGTGGTCGGGGTCGCGGTCATCGCGTCGGCGTAGGCGATCGCCCGCCGCTCCTCCAGGGTGAAGACCGGGTCCGTGGCGTAGTCGGCGATCCGTTCCAGACGCTCGACGTCCAGCCCGTCGAGCCGCTGCAGCATGGTGCCGAAGTCCACGCACCACGAACAGCCGACGACCGTCGCGACCCGGTACACCGCGATCTCGCGCACCGCGGCGGGCAGCACCGTCGACGCCTTCTCGTAGGCCAGCTCGCTGACCAGCCCGGCCCAGAACAGCCCGCGATGGTGCCGGGCCACCGCGAACGGCTCCGGGACCAGCCCGAACCGCCTGCGTGCGAACCGGTACACCAGCCTGCCGACGACACCGGCCTCGGCCTCCGGGACGGCGGGGATGCGTGTCATGTCTCCTCCTCGGGGTTCACCGGGAGGACGGCGCGGCGCGAGCGGGCGTGAGCTGACGTGACTCAGGTCACCAGGCGCCGGTGCCAGGCGATCGCGCCGGCGTCGGTGAGGACGGCGATCTGGTCGACGACCACCCGCAGCCGGGCCGCGTCGTCCGGCGCGGCGGCCCACTCCCCCGCCCGCACCGGGTCCAGCGTGCCCGGCGCCCCCGCCAGCAACGCCTCGCCGAGCTCGGCCAGCAGGTCCCGCTGGCGGGTCTGCATCGCGCGGCGCTCCGGGTCCTGCATGACGTACCGCAGCGCCATCGCCTTGAGGACCGCGACCTCCGCGGCGGCGTCCGCGGGGACCACGAGGTCCGCGGTGTAGCGCCGGACCGGAGCGGACCCGACGACGTCCAGCGTGGCGTCCGTGGCCGCGCGCACGAACCTGCCCACGAGCTCGCTGGTCAACCGCTTGAGCGCGACGTGCCCGGCCACCGGCGCCGTGGCCGTCGAGAAGCCCATGACACCCTCGACGACCGGCAGCTTCGACAGCGACTCCGCCGCGGTCTCGCACGCGGACGGGTCGGCGCCGAAGTGGGTCGCGGCCAGCAGCGCGAGCACCGCGCGCTCCTCCGGGGAGGCCAGCGCGGCGAGGTCGATCCGGCCGGAGAGGATGCCGTCCTCGACGTCGTGGACCGAGTAGGCGACGTCGTCCGACCAGTCCATGATCTGCGCCTCGACGCAGCGGTGCCGCTCCGGGGCGCCCTCCCGCATCCAGGTGAGGACCTCGGTGTCCTCGGCGTACGCCCCGAACTTGCGCTCGCCGCCGCGGCGCAGCCAGGGGTACTTGCTCGCCGCGTCCAGCGTGGCGCGGGTGAGGTTCAACCCGACACCGGACTCCTTGGGCTCCAGCCGGGTGAGGATCCGCAGGGTCTGCGCGTTGCCCTCGAAACCGCCGCAGGCCGCGCCGAACTCGTCCAGCGCGCGCTCGCCGTTGTGCCCGAAGGGCGGATGGCCGATGTCGTGGGCGAGCCCGGCGGTGTCGACGATCTCGGGGTCGCAGCCCAGCTCCTCCGCGATCCCCCGCCCGATCTGCGCGACCTCCAGCGAGTGCGTGAGCCGGGTGCGCGGGATGCCGGTGATGTCCACGGCCTCGTCCGGGCCCACGACCTGCGTCTTCCCCGCCAGGCGACGCAACGCCGCCGAGTGCAGCACGCGGGCGCGGTCCCGGGAGAACGCGCTGCGGCGCTCCCGAGGGTGCAGCCCCGACCCCTTCGGCGGTTCGGCGAGCACCCGGGCCCGGTCGTGCTCGGTGTACCCCTCGGTCATCCGAGCCCGGTGTCCCCGGTCTCGGCGGAGGCGTGGGTGAGGCGGTAGTACAGCAGCGCCGCGGTCTCGCGGAGGATGTAGCGCGCCTGCGTCTCCCGGGTCTGCACGACGGGGCCGCTGCGGGTCGGCGAGGTCCAGGCCTCCAGCCCGGAGTCCCGGGCCATGGTCCGGGCGCGCAGCGAGTGCCACGGGTCGCTGACGACGAGCGCGGACTCCCACCCGTCCCGCTCCGCCTGCGCCGCCACGGCCTTGAGACTGCCCAGGGTGTCCGAGCCCTCGGCGACGGTGGTGATCGCGCCCGCGGGCACGCCCTGCCGGACCAGGTACCGGGTGCTCGCCTCGGCCTCGGTGTACTCGTCCCCGGCACGGCTGCCGCCGACCGTGACGATCCGGGGCGCCAGGCCCTGCTCGTACAGCGCCGCGGCGTGCTTGAGCCGGGCGGCGAGGATCGGGCTGGGCTCCCCGTCGTACTGCGCGGCCCCGAGGACGACGACGGCGTCCACCGCCCGGTCCCCGTCCACCCGCGCGGTCTGCCAGACCCGGAACATGGTGCCGCCCAGGACGACGGCCGCGACGAGCAGCGTGCCGAGGAGCAGCCGGGCGACCCAGGTCAACCCGGTGCGCGCACGCCGCGTCGAGGGCTGCTCGCTCCACCCGCGCCCCGACCGGCCGCGGTCCAGGGGCTCCGTGCGCGCGTCCGTGACGCCCGACCCGCCGCGGAGTCGGTCCGTGGGTGCCTCGGGCCCGCGACGGGGACGCCGGAGGGGGGCGCTCACCCGCCGATCCTGCCCGCGGACGCGCCGAGCGCGGTGGCCGCGCGACCGGACCGGGCGGCGAGCACCTCCGCGACGATCGACACCGCGGTCTCCGCCGGGGTGCGCGCCCCCAGGTCCAGCCCCACGGGCCCGTGGATGGTGGCCAGCTCGGCCTCGGTGAGCCCGGCGGCGAGCAGCCGCTCCCGGCGGGCGGCCTGGGTGCGGCGCGAGCCCAGCCCGCCCAGGAACCCGCGGCCGCGGCGGACCCCGGCGATGAGCACGGCGTCGAACTTCGGCGCGTGGTCCAGCAGCACGACGACGTCCGCCTCGGTGAACGCCTCGACAGCCGCGACCGCCTCGTCCACCTCGGACACCGACCGCCCGGACCACCCGAGCAGCGCGGCCTGCGCCAGCAGCGCCTCGCCGATCGCCCCCGAGCCCACCACCAGCACCGACGGCACCGGGACCCAGAGGTCGACCAGCACGTCCCCGACGATCTCGGTGGTGGTGGCGCCGCGGCGCAGCAGCCCGCGGGCGGCCTCGACCGCCTCCGGGGCCGCGAGCTCCCCGATCCGGTGCTGCAGGTCCGGGCCGGTCAGCACCAGCGCGGCGGACCCGTCCAGCGACGACAGCAGGGCGGCGGGGCGGGCCTCCTCCAGCGCGGCGCCGAGGGCCTCGGCGAGCGCGGCGGGCAGCGGGTGCCCCAGCAGCGTGGCGCCGCCCGCGCACGCGAGGCCTGCCGCCAGCGCGTTCCGCTCCGCGACGTGGGCCTTCGCGGTCTGCGGCCGGGCGGCGGCCGCGGCGGCCAGCGGGAGCACCGAGTCGTCCAGCGCACCGCGGTAGAGCACGCCCGCGGTCTCGCCGCCCGCGGTACCCGCGACCAGCTGCCCGGACTCGACGCTGCCGAACCCGTGCCGGTCCAGCACCCGCACCACGCCCACACCCGAACCCGCCCAGCGGCGGAGGGCGGCACCCAGGTCACGGCGGGGGTCGGTGCTCACGGACGCCAGGGTAACCACGGTCACCGCCACCCGCGTGGACCCCGCCCGCCCGTGTCCCGCCGGTCGCCCGGCGGCCACCCGTACACGCCCGGCGGCCGCGCCCCGGCGACACTCGGGCGGCCCGGGAGTCACTCAGGGGCACTCGGGCCGCCCGAGCCCCGCCGATGGGCCCGCGGCCGGGGTCACAGCCACCCGCGCGCGTCCGCGATCCGCACCGCCTCGGCCCGGGTGCGGGCGTCGGTCTTGCCGATCGCGGCGGAGAGGTGGTTGCGGACCGTGCCCGCGGACAGGTGCAGCTCGCGGGCGACGTCCGAGACCGTGGCCCCGTCGGCGGCCGCGACGAGGACGTCCCGCTCCCGCGCGGTCAGCGGGCTCGCCCCGGACGACAGCGACTCCGCCGCCAACGCCGGGTCCACCACCCGCAGCCCCTGGTGCACCCGGCGCACGGCGTCGGCGAGCTGCTCGGGCGGGGAGTCCTTCACCACGAACCCGGAGGCCCCGGCCCGCATCGCTCGCGACAGGTACCCCGGCCTGCCGAACGTCGTCAGGACCACGATCCTGCAGGCGGGCAGCGTGCGGTGCAGCTCGGCGGCGGCGGCCAGCCCGTCCGGCATGGTGCTGCCGGGCATCTGGACGTCCAGCAGGGCGACGTCCGGCCGCGTCTCCGCCGCGAGCCGCAGCACCGCGTCCCCGTCGCCCGCCTGCGCCACGACCTCGATGTCCCGCTCCAGCCCCAGCATCGCCGCGATGGCGCCGCGGACCATCGCCTGGTCGTCGGCGAGCAGCACCCGGATCACGGCGACTCCATCCCGGCCTCCGCGGGCACGTCGGCGCGACACACGGCGGCCAGCCGGTACCCGCCCTCGGGCCGCGGCCCCCGCTCCAGCCAGCCCCCGACGGCCGCCACCCGCTCGGCCAGCCCGGTCAGGCCGTTGCCCGCGGGCGAGTCGGAACCGACGCCGTCGTCGAGCACCTCGATGGACTCCGGCCGCAGCCGCACGACGCAGCGCGCGGCTCCGCTGTGTCTGATCACGTTGGTGACCCCTTCCCGCAGCACGTAGGCGAACACCGGGCGGCGGTCCTGCGGGACGTCGTCCGCGGCGGTCGGCAGGTCGGCGTCGATCCCCGCCGCACGCAGCGCCTCCGCCATCCCGGCGATCTCCCCCGCGAGCGAGGTGACCCGGTTCGCGGCGACCGTCGCCCGGACGTCGGCCAGCGCCTGCCTGCCCAGCCGCTCGACGTCCGCGACCTCCGCCGCCGCCCGCACGGCCTCCCCGGACTCCAGCAGCCGCCGGGCCAGCGCGGTCTTCACGGTGATGGTGGTGAGGCTGTGGCCGAGGACGTCGTGCAGGTCGCGGGCGATGCGTTCGCGCTCCGCGGTCACGGCCATCCCGGCCAGCTCCTCGCGTGCCTCCCGCAGCTGGCTGTTGGCCCTGATCAGGCCGAACATCCCGAACATCGCGACGGTCACCGCCGCCAGCCCGACCAGGTCCCCGAGCTGCACACCGCCGAGGGCGAACCCGACGGCGAAGGCGTAGCCGAGCACCGCGACCCCGCCGAGCGTGCCGAGCAGCCCCGGGAACAGCGCGAACGCCGACACGATCGCGAAGCAGACCGTGTAGAGGACACCGCCGCCCGCCTGCAGGGTGAAGGCCATCGCCGTCCACAGCAGCAGCAGGGCCGCGAAGACCGACACCGACAGCCAGGTCCACCGGCGGACCAGGGCCTCGAACAGCCCGAGGACGTACATCGCTCCGTAGGCGACGACGACGGCCGCGAGCAGCAGCCGCCACCCGATCCCGTGGTCCGACGTCAGCGCCGCGACGACCCACGGGACCAGCACAAGCGTCCAGCCGCCCGCCATGACGTACCAGCGCCGCCGGTCGAGGCGGACCGGGTCGTACGGCGTGCCCGCCATCGGGAGCAGTCTCACCATGGCTTCACCCTCCCGCCCGAGTGGTGTCGGACTCGATGACGGATGTCAGGGTGCATCGGCGGAACCGACCCGGCATCATCTGCGTTGGTCCGACAAGAACCGGACCTTCCTCTCACCGACCCCCGGAGCCATGGACCCCTCCTGTAGTACCGGCACCGTCCCCTCCGGACGGACCCGCACATGACCATCCTCGGCATCCTCCTCGGCCTGCTCGTCGTCGTCGCGATCACCGCGCTGACCGGCTTCTTCGTCGCCCAGGAGTTCGCGTACATGGCCGTGGACCGCTCGCGGCTCAAGGCCCGCGCGGCGGACGGGGACCGGGGCGCCGAGCGCGCGCTGTCGGTCACCCGTCGCACCTCCTTCATGCTCTCGGGCGCGCAGCTCGGCATCACCGTGACCGGTCTGCTCGTCGGCTACGTCGCCGAGCCGCTCATCGGCGAGGGCGTCGGCGAGCTGCTCGGCGGCGCGGGCTGGGCGGTCGCGCTCGGCACCGTGCTCGCGCTGCTGCTCTCCACCGTCGTCCAGATGGTCTTCGGGGAGCTGTTCCCGAAGAACCTGGCGATCGCCCGCCCCGAGCCCGTCGCCCGCGGGCTCGCCGTCCCCACCACCGTGTACCTGGCCGTGTTCGGCTGGCTCGTCACGGTGTTCGACGCCGCGTCCAACCTGCTGCTCAAGGCCCTGCGGATCGAGCCCGTGCACGACGTCGAGCACGCCGCGACCCCCCGCGACCTCGAGGCGATCATCGACGAGTCCCGGGACAGCGGCGACCTGCGGGCGGACCTGTCCACCATGTTGGACCGGGTCCTCGACTTCTCCGACCGGCCCGCGCGGGCGGCGATGATCCCCCGCCCGCGGGTGACGTCGGTGAAGTCCGACCTGGTGCTCTCGGACCTGGCGGACGCCATGGCCGCCGGGCACTCCCGCTACCCGGTCCTGGACGAGACCGGCGAGGAGGTCGTGGGCGTGATCTGCCTACGGGACCTGCTCGCGCTCGAGGGCCGCGACCTGTCCGAGATCCGGGTGTCGGAGGTGATGCGGACCGCCGTCGTGGTGCCCGCGTCCCTGCCGCTGCCCGCGGTCGTCGCGGCGCTGCGCGCGGCGTCGGACGAGTTCGCGTGCGTCCTGGACGAGTACGGCGGCCTGGCGGGCGTGATCACCCTGGAGGACATCGCCGAGGAGCTGGTCGGCGAGATCACCGACGAGCACGACCCGGCCATGACCGACCAGCCGCTGAACGCCGCGGACGGCTGGACCGTCCCCGGCACCATGCACGTGGACGAGGTCGGCAGGCTGCTCGACGCCGATCTGCCGGAGGGTGAGTACGAGACCGTCAGCGGGCTCGTGATCGCCGAGCTGCAGCGGTTGCCGGAGCCGGGCGACACCGTCCGGGTGAGGCTGCCCCGCCCCGCGGGCGCCGAGAACGACGAGCCGGAACAGGTCGTCGAGATCGAGGTGCTCGCCGTCGAACGGCGGGTGCCGGAGCAGGTGCGGGTGCGCCCCGTCGTGCTGGAGGAGCAGTCGTGACCGCCGTGGAGATCGTCGTCTCGGTCGGGCTGGTGGCGCTGTCGGCGTTCTTCGTCGCCGTCGAGTTCGCGCTGGTCGCAGCCCGGCGGTACCGGCTGGAGGAGGTGGCGGACCGCTCGGCGTCCGCGCGGGCCGCGCTGCGCAGCGCCAAGGAGATCTCGCTGCTGCTGGCGGGCTCGCAGCTCGGCATCACGCTGTGCACGCTGGGCCTCGGTGCGGTCGCCAAGCCCGCCGTCGACCGCGCGCTGGAGCCGGTGTTCGTCGACTGGGGGCTGCCCGCGGGTGCCGCGGGGATCGTGTCGTTCGTGCTGTCGCTGGTGGTGGTGACGTTCGTACACCTCGTCGTGGGCGAGATGGCGCCGAAGTCCTGGGCCATCGCGCACCCGGAGCGCTCGGCGACCCTGCTGGCGCTGCCCATGCGGGGCTTCATGTTCCTGACCCGGCCGCTGCTCGTGGCGCTCAACGGGATGGCGAACTGGTGCCTGCACCGCTTCGGCGTGGAGCCGGTGGACGAGATGGCCGCCGGGCGCAACCCGGACGACCTGCGCCAGCTCGTCGACCACTCCGCCCGCGCGGGCGCGCTGGACGAGGAGCGGCAGACCCAGCTGGTCACGGCCCTGGAGCTGGACCGGGCACCGATCTCGTCGCTGGTGCACGGGGATCCGGCGGGGGTGTCCGCCACGGACACGGTCGCGGCGATCCGCGCGGTGTCGCGGTCGTCGGGACACCTGCGGCTGGTCGTCCGGTCCGGAGCGGACGTCGTCGGGTTCGTGCACGTCCGGGACACCCTGGGCCGCCCGCAGGAGACCACCGCCCGGGACCTGCTGCGCGAGGTGCTGTCCTTCGACGCGGAGACGCCGGTCTACGCGGCCCTGGGCACCATGCGGGAGAAGCGCGGGCAGCTGGCCCTGGTGACCTCCGCGGGGTCGCTGCTGGGCATCGTCACGATGCAGGACGTCGTCGACCGGCTGCTGCCCGCCTGATCGCGGGACCGCGGCCGGCCCCACCCCTGACCTCGCTGACGACCACCCTGTCGCTGTCCTTCGTGGCCGTGTGGGTGGTGGCGACCCTGCTCGCCCTCGCGGTCCCGCGGCGGTGGCTGGCTCAGCAGCCGAGCAGCCGCGCACCCAGGTAGGCCTCGACCTCGGCCAGCGGGATGCGCTCCTGGCTCATGGTGTCCCGCTCGCGAATGGTCACCGCGTCGTCGGTCAGGGTGTCGAAGTCGACGGTGATGCAGAACGGCGTGCCGATCTCGTCCTGGCGGCGGTAGCGGCGGCCGATGGCGCCCGCGTCGTCGAACTCGACGTTCCAGTGCGTGCGCAGCAGGGTCGCGAGGTCGCGGGCCTTGGGCGAGAGGTCGGCGTTGCGGGACAACGGGAGCACCGCGGCCTTCACCGGGGCGAGCCTGCGGTCCAGCTTGAGCAGGACGCGGGTGTCCGTGCCGCCCTTGGCGTTCGGCGCCTCCTCCTCGTGGTAGGCCTCGATGAGGAACGCCATCATCGAGCGGCCGACCCCGGCGGCGGGCTCGATGACGTACGGGCGGTACCGCTCCTTGGTGTTCTGGTCGTAGAACGACAGGTCCACGCCGGAGTGGTTGGAGTGCGTGGTCAGGTCGAAGTCGGTGCGGTTGGCGATGCCCTCGAGCTCGCCCCACTCCTGCCCCGTGAACTGGAAGCGGTACTCGATGTCCACGGTCCGCTTCGAGTAGTGGGAGAGCTTCTCCTTGGGGTGCTCGTAGTGCCGCAGGTTGTCCGCCGCGATGCCGAGGTCGGTGTACCAGCGGGTGCGCTCGTCGATCCAGTACTGGTGGAGCTCCTCGTCCGTGCCCGGCTCGACGAAGTACTCCATCTCCATCTGCTCGAACTCGCGCGTGCGGAAGATGAAGTTGCCGGGGGTGATCTCGTTGCGGAAGCTCTTGCCCATCTGGCCGATGCCGAACGGCGGCTTCTTGCGCGCGGTGGTCTGCACGTTGAGGAAGTTCACGAAGATGCCCTGCGCGGTCTCCGGGCGCAGGTAGGCCAGCCCCTCGTCCGACTTCACCGGGCCGAGGTGGGTCTCGAGCATCATGTTGAAGTCCTGCGGGGCGGTGTACTGGCCGCGGGTGCCGCAGTTCGGGCAGGGGACGTCGGACAGGTCGTCCTCGGTCGCGCTCTTGCCGGTGCGCTCGACGTACTCCTCCGCCAGCTGGTCCGCGCGGAACCGCTTGTGGCAGGACAGGCACTCGACCAGCGGGTCGTTGAACACCCCGACGTGGCCGGAGGCGACCCAGACCTGGCGCGGCAGGATCACCGACGAGTCCAGCCCGACGACGTCCTCCCGGGCGGTGACCATCGTCCGCCACCACTGCCGCTTGATGTTCTCCTTGAGCTCGACGCCCAGGGGCCCGTAGTCCCACGCCGACCGGGTACCGCCGTAGATCTCGCCCGACGCGAAGACGAAACCGCGGCGCTTGGCGAGCGCGACGATCTTCTCGATCTTGGCGGAACTGGCTTTGGCGGCCACGAGGAACTCCTGTGTGCGGACGGGATCCCCGCCGGATGCGGGGCGGTGCATGTCAGCGTATCGAGCGCCCGCGACCCGGTTCCGCCCTCCCCTAGATGAAAACCACTATCATGGGCACATGTCCGCGACCACCCACGATCACGCGGGGGCGTTGTGCCCCGTCGAGCCCTCCCCCGCGCTGTCGCCGCGCGCCCTCACCGCCGCGGGCGACCTGCTGCGCGCCCTCGCCGCGCCCGTCCGGATCGCGATCGTGCTGCAGCTGCGGGAGTCCTCCCAGTGCGTGCACGACCTGGTGGACGCGCTCGGGGTCACCCAGCCGCTGATCAGCCAGCACCTGCGCGTCCTCAAGTCCGCAGGGGTGGTGGAGGGCGAGCGCAAGGGTCGCGAGGTCGTGTACTCGCTGGTGGACGACCACCTCGCGCACATCGTCGTGGACGCCGTCGCCCACGTGCAGGAGGACTCGTGACCGCCGCCGTCGCTCCCTGCGCGGAGGCCGCGCCATGACCGCGCCCAGGCTCCGCGCGACCCGGCAGCGCGCGGCCGTGTCCACCCTGCTGGACCACCTGGACGACTTCCGCTCGGCCCAGGAGATCCACGAGGAGCTGCGCCGCCGCGGCGAGGGCATCGGCCTGACGACGGTCTACCGCACCCTGCAGACCATGGCGGACGGCGGCGAGGTCGACGTGCTGCGCAGCGCGGGCGGCGAGGCCGTCTACCGCCGCTGCGAGTCCGACGAACACCACCACCACCTGGTCTGCCGCCGCTGCGGCGCGGCCGAGGAGATCGACGCGCCGATGGTGGAGTCGTGGGCGAGCGAGGTCGCGGAGCGGCACGGCTTCACCGAGATCAGCCACACCGTGGAGATCTTCGGGGTCTGCCGCACCTGCTCCGCCTGAGGCTCCCCCGAGGCTCCGTCCGGTCGGAGCCCTACCGCGGGGAGCTCGGGGGCATCCGGATCGCGCCGTCGAGCCGGATGGTCTCGCCGTTCATGTAGTCGTTGGTGAGGACCTCGACCGCCATGGACGCGTACTCCTCGGCCTTCCCGAGCCGGTTCGGGTAGACCACGCTCTGGCCCAGCCCCGCCTTGCGCGCCTCGGCCTCCGGGCCGGAGCCGTAGATCGGGGTGTCGATCAGGCCGGGGGCGATCGTGTTGACCCGGATCCCGTGGCGCGCGAGGTCGCGCGCCAGCGGCAGCGTCAGCCCGACCACGCCGCCCTTGGACGCCGAGTAGGGCGTCTGGCCGATCTGGCCGTCGAACGCCGCCGCCGAGGCCGTGTTGAGGATCGCCCCGCGCGAGGTGCCGTCCGCGAGCGGCTCGGTCTTCGCCATGGCCGACGCCGCCAGCCGCGTGCAGTTGTACGTGCCGGTCAGGTTGACCCGGATCACGAACTCGAAGGTCTCCAGCGGGATCGGCTCCAGGTCGCGGCCGATCACCCGGGCGGCCCGGCCCAGGCCCGCGCTGTTGACGAGGACCCGCAGCGGGCCCAGCTCGGACGCCGCCTCGACGGCCGCCTTGACCTGCGCCTCGTCGGCGACGTCCGCCTTGGCGAACACCCCGCCGATCTCCGCGGCGACCTTCTCGCCGCGGTCCTCCGCCACGTCCAGAACGACGACCTTCGCGCCCCGCTCGGCCAGCAGCCGCGCGGTCGCCTCCCCCAGCCCCGACGCTCCGCCGGTCACGATCGCCGACGCACCCGTGATGTCCATGAACGCTCCTCCTCGAGGTGTGATGCACCTGCATTGTGCACCGTCTCAGATCGAGATTCCCGGCGCGCCCGCACGGGGTTACCGTGCGCGGAACCAGCGGCCGTCACCGGCGCCCACCACCCCCAGCGACGCGGGAGGCCCCTCGTGCCCGACGAGACCGACACCGACACCACCCCCGGCACCGTGCGCAGGCTGGACTCCCCGGAGTCCGGCGAGCTCGCCCAGCTCTCCGCCGTGTTCGAGGACCTCCAGTACGTGCTGCGCTGCTGCGAGCACCTCGTCTCCCAGCTGACGGTGCCGCGCCCGGACTCCGCGGTCGTCGAGGCGCTGTGGACCGGCGCGCTCGTCGGGTACGTGCGGTGCTTCTCCGGCCGGGCCAAGGTCGTCACGGACGCCGACGTCGAGTCCCTCGAGCTGGAGGACGAGGTCACCGCCTTCCACAAGAACTTCGCGACTCTGCGGGACCACTACGCGTCCCGGCACGTCAACCCGCGCGAGGCGTTCACCATCGGCATCGCGCAGTCCAACGACGGCCACCCGACGGGCGTCGCGATCGTCTCGGCCCCGCGCCCGCCGGTCGACGACACCACGGTCCGCGTGCTCGGCCGGATCGCCTACGCCCTGTCCGGCCTGGTCGACGGCCGGATGCAGGAGTCCCAGGCGAAGGTCCTCGAGGCCGCGCGGACCATGACCCCGGCCCAGCTCGCCGAGCTCCCGCTCATCCACCTCAGCCAGGAGACAGTCGGCTGAGCAGTCCCCCGTGCCACTCGGGCGGCCCAGGAGTCACTCAGGGGCTCCTGGGCCGCCCGAGTGTGCGGGGCAGGAAGAGCGCCGCCACCCCACCGAGCACCGCGACCGCCAGGATCGTCGACGCCATCGCGACCGCCGTCGCCCCACCCGTCGACACCAGCGGAGGGACGATCGCGCCGAAGGCGAACTGCGACAGCCCCAGCAGCGCCGACGCCGACCCGGCCACCGCACCCTGCCCGGCGAGGGCGAGCGCGGTGCCGTTCGGCAGCACGATCCCCACGCTGGACACCACCACGAACAGCGGCGGCAGCACGGCCCAGACCGACTCCGAGGCCAGGACGCCCACCACGAGTGCCACTCCCCCGACCACCGCCGCCCCGACCGCGACCCACAGCAGCCGCACCGAGCCGAGCCTGCGCACCAGGGCCGCCGACAGCCGTCCGGCCGCGACGATCCCCAGCGCGTTGACGGCGAACACGATCCCGTAGGCCTGCGCGCCGAGCCCGTACCCCTGCTGCAACACGTAGCTGCCCATCGAGATGTAGGCGAACATCGCGCAGCAGACCAGCGACAACACCAGCGTCGGAACGACGAAGCTGCGGTCCCGCGCCACCGTGGCGACCGCGCGTCCGGTCGCCCGGAAGCCGCCGACCTGCCGACGGTCCAGCGGCAGCGTCTCCCGCTGGGTGAACGCCGCCCCGAGCAGCACCACGCCGATCGCGGCGAGCGCGAGGAACAGCCCCCGCCAGTCCGTGACCCGCATCAGCTGGCTGCCGATCACCGGCGCGAGCACCGGCGCGGCCCCGCCGACGATCATCAGCAGCGAGAACATCCGCGCGGCCTCGTCCCCGGAGTACAGGTCCCGCACCATCGCGCGGGCGACCACGATCCCGCTCGCCCCCGCGAGCCCGGTCAGCAGCCGCAGGACCAGCAACACCTCGATCGACGGCGCCGCCGCGCACAGGGCCGCCGACGCCGCGAACAGCGCCACGCCCAGCAGCAGCGGGACCCGACGCCCGGTCCGGTCCGTCAGCGGCCCGACGAGCAGCTGGCCCGCCGCGAGCCCGATCATGCAGACCGACATCGAGGCCTGGCCCAGCGCCCCCGTCGTACCCAGGTCGTCCGTGAGCTGCGGCAGCGCCGGAAGGTAGAGGTCGAGCGAGAGCGGGCCGAAGGTCGAGAGCCCGCCCAGCGCGAGGACCCGTCCCCTAGTCGACAAGCTCGGCCCGCATGCTCGACGCGCTGCTCACCACCAGCATCAGCAGGGTCCCCATGGGCCCCTCCTCCAGGCCGACCGAGGGGAACGCGTACCGCAGCGTGACGTCCCAGCCGCGCTCACCCTCGATCACCCGCGGAGTGCCGAACAGCCCCTCCCCCACGCCGAGCGCGACCCGGGCGGGGATGTCGTCGTCCGTCAGGTCCCAGGCGACGATGCAGGTCAGGTTGAGGACGGGCAGCCCCTCCTCCAGCTCCGTCCCCTGCACCACGCAGAGCACGCCGCCGTGGGCGAAGGTGAGCGCGCCGTCCGCGTCCACCTCGACGTCGTGGTAGCGCTCCAACGCCTTCCGGGCGATCTCCAGGCTCACGTCGAGGCCTTGTCCGCGTTGTCCACTGCCCCGCCGAACCGGCGGTCCCTGCGCGCGTAGATCTCGATCGCCTCCCAGATGTGTCTGCGGTCGAAGTCGGGGAAGAGCGTGTCGAGGAAGACCATCTCGGCGTAGGCGCTCTGCCACAACAGGAAGTTCGACGTCCGCTGCTCGCCGCTCGACCGCACGAACAGGTCGACGTCCGGCATGTCCGGCTCGTCCAGGTACCGCGCGATGGTGCGCTCGTCGATCTTGTCCGGCCTGATCCGGCCCTCCTGCACGAGGCGGGCGATCTGCCGCACCGCGTCCGCGATCTCGGCCCGGCCGCCGTAGTTCACGCACATGGTCAGCGTGAGCACGTCGTTGTGGCGGGTCTTCTCCTCGGCGACCTCGAGCTCCTTGATCACCGACCGCCACAGCCGCGGCCGTCGCCCGGCCCACCGCACGCGCACGCCCATGGCGTGCATCTCGTCCACCCGGCGCCGGATGACGTCCCGGTTGAAGCCCATCAGGAACCGCACCTCGTCCGGGCTGCGCTTCCAGTTCTCGGTGGAGAAGGCGTAGGCGGACAACCACTTCACGCCGATGTCGATGCACCCGCGCGCGACGTCCATCAACGACGCCTCCCCGCGCCGGTGCCCCTCGATGCGCGGCAGGCCGCGGGCGTTGGCCCAGCGTCCGTTGCCGTCCATGACGAGCGCGACGTGGTTCGGGACCAGCTCCGCCGGGATCACCGGGGGCCGGGCGCCCGACGGATGCGGCGGCGGGGGCTGGAAGGGCACGGCTGCACAGCCTACGGCCCTGGACTCCGGTGCCCGTGGAGGAGTAGTCACTGCTCATGGCGGGCTGGTTCACCGACACGATCGTCGACACGGGGCGGCTGCCGCTGTTCTGTTTCCTGTGCTCCTTCCTCCTGGCGTTCCTGTTCATCCGGTTCTCCGTGCGGATGATCCGGGCGCAGGTGAAGTGGTGGCCCGGCAACGTCACCCCGGGCGGGATGCACATCCACCACATGGTGTTCGGCCTGGTCATGATGCTGGTCTCGGGGTTCGTGCTGATCGCCGTGGCCTCCTACGACACCCCGGTCCCGAACATCGTCCTGGCGTCCGTGTTCGGGATCGGGGCCGCGCTGGTGCTCGACGAGTGGGCGCTGATCCTGCACCTGTCGGACGTCTACTGGTCCCAGGAGGGCCGCTCCTCGATCGACGCCGTGTTCGTGGCCTTCGCGATCACGTCCTTCTTCCTGCTCGGCATCCACCCGCTGGGTTTCCAGGGCGACTTCGACGGGCTGTCCCAGGCGGACGCCGCCGAGGCCGCGCTGGTCATCGCGTTCTTCGTCCTGCAGCTGCTGCTGGCGGTGATCACGCTGGCCAAGGGCAAGGTGTGGAGCGGGCTGGTGGGGCTGTTCATCGGCCCGCTGCTGATCGTCACGGCGATCCGGCTGGGCCGCCCGCACTCACCCTGGGCACGGTGGCGCTACGCCACCCGCCCGAAGAAGCTGGACAAGGCGGTCTACCGCGAGAAGACCTACCGCAGGCCGGTGATCCGAGCCAAGATCGCCGTCCAGGAGGCGATCGCCGGGCGCTTCGACCCGGTCATCGTCACCGCCGCGACCGAGGCCGCCCAGGCCGCGCACGACGCCGCGACGGACCGCGCGGCCGACGCCGCCCGCCACGCCGCCGCGCACGCCTGAGTACTCAGAAGGTGATCAGCGGCTTGATGATGCCGTCCTCCTTCGACGTCATGAGCGCGAACGCGTGCTCGATCTCGTCGAAGCCGAAGGTGTGGGTGGTCATCGGGGTCGGGTCGATCCGGCCGGACTGCAGCAGCCGCAGCAGCCGGGTCATCCGCGCGCTGCCGCCCGGGCACAGCGCGGTGTGGATGGACTTGTCGTTCATGCCGAGGCCGAACGCGTCGAGCGGGATCTGCAGCGGCGCCGGGTTCTCGCCGTGGTACCCGACGTTGGAGATCCGGCCGCCCGCCTTCGTCACCCGCAGGCAGGCCTCGAAGGTCTGCGGGAAGCCGAACGCCTCCACGGCCCCGTCCACCCCGACGCCCCCGGTGATGTCCATGATCTGCTCGACGGAGTCACCCCGGGTGTAGTCGACGATGACGTCCGCGCCGAACCGCTTGGCGAGCGCCTGCCGCTCCGGCCGGGACTCCACCGCGATGATCTGGCCCGCGCCGAGCAGGTTCGCCCCCATCGTGGCGCAGAGCCCGACCGGGCCCTGCGCGAAGACCGCGATGGTCTCGCCGAGCTGCAGGTAGGTGTGCTCGGCCCCGACGAACCCGGTGGTCAACATGTCGCAGCAGTACACGGCCTGGGCGTCGGTGACGTCGTCCGGGATCGGGGTCAGGTTGGCCGCGGCGGCGGGCACGACGAAGAACTCCGCCATGTTGCCGTCCATCTGGGTCGTGTACTTGTAGCCGCCCAGCGGCCCGCCGCACTGGCTGGTGAAGCCGCGCTGGCAGTACTCACAGCGGTAGCAGGGCGTCACCGCGCAGACCAGGACCCGCTGCCCCTCCTGGAAGCCCGTCACGGCCGACCCGAGCTTCTCGATCACGCCGACGGACTCGTGCCCGAGCGTCCGACCGGCTCGACGGGCAGCGCACCCTTGACCGTGTGGACGTCCGAGGTGCAGATCAGGGCCGCCGTCGTCCGGACGATGGCCTCCTCCGGCCCGGGCTCGGGAACCGGCTTCTCGACGACCGCCGTCCGGCCGACCTCCTCGATCACGAACGCGCGCATGGTCTGGCTCATGGGTCGACTCCTTCGTCGGATCCGCGGACATGCGCCCCCGATCCTCCCCCCGATGTGACTCAGGACACTGTGTCAGCCTGCGACACGGGGCAGGTTCCAGCCCTGCCGGAGCGCCAGGAGCCGGATCACCACGCACACCGCGAACCCCGCCGCGAGCATCAGCACGCGGGGCCCGCCGTACCGCAGGCCCACCGCGGTCACGGCCGCACCGGCCAGGGCGGCGACCGCGTAGACGTCCGACCGCAGGATGAGCGGCACGCCGCCGAGCAGGACGTCTCGCATCACGCCGCCCCCGACCCCCGTCATCGCACCGAGCAGGGCCGCGAGCAGCGGCGACATCCCGTGGTCCACGGCCTTCGCCGCGCCGACGACGGCGAACAACCCCAGCGCCGCGGCGTCGAGCGGCAGCAGGAGCTCGCGCGGCACGTCCCGGACCAGCCCGTACGACAGCACCACGACCGCTCCGCCCGCGACGGCGGTGACCGGGTAGGCGAGGTCCCGGAAGACCGCGGGCGGGGTGTCGCCGAGCAGGACGTCTCGCACGATGCCGCCGCCCACCGCCGTCACGAAGGAGATGACGAGCACCCCGAACACGTCCAACCCCGCCGCGGCCGCGGTGAGCCCACCCTGCAGCGCGAACAGCCCGGTGCCCGCGAGGTCGAGGGGGCGGAGCAGAAGGCCGGGTCTCAGTCTGGCTCGCATCGGGGCAGCCTGACACCGACGGTCGCACGGCGGGCGCCGACCCCGACGGGACGCGGACCGGGTTCAGCGCGGCCCGTCCGCCCGCGGGTCCGGTTCCTGCCCGCCGACCGGACCGACCGGGGGCGGCGGGGCGAAGGACGGCCCCGGAGCCAGGATCGTGGGGTCCCCACCGGGCTGTCGGACGACGGCGGGCGGCTCCTTCGGCACCGACGTCTCCTTCCCGCCGCTGTTTCCGAAGGCCAGGAAGAGCGCGACCCCGGCGACGGCGATCATGAGGCCGAGCGCCCGGAGGCCGAGGAACGCGATCGCCAACGCCTGCCAGATCAGGCTCAGCAGCGCCCCGAGCAGTGCGAGCACCGCGGACCCACCGACCACGATCACGACGACCAGGGCCACGGCGAGGAGCCCCGATGACCCTGTTGGACCTTGGGTGACCCCGATGACCAGCGATAACCTGTTCACGTGCGGACGCCGCGCTCACCAGCCTCCGCGAGGCACGTTCGGCGCTCGTCGACATCACCGCCAACCAGTGCGCGGACTACTACGAGGCCTGGCGTGAGGACCTCGACGTGTGGCGGCTTCGGACGGTCGACCTGCCCCGCCTCTCCACGCTCGACGCCGCGTGGGACTTCCTCGGTCTCGACGGTACGATCACCGACCTCGTCGCCTAGGGAGGAACCGTGCCCGCCGGAAGCGCCCTGCTGCTGCCCGGTTTCCTCGACGGCCCCGACCTCCCCTCCACACGGACCCTCCGCGCCGACCTCGAGGCGGCCGGGTTCGCCTGCCACACGGTCGCCGCCGGGCCGGGGACGACGACGGGCCACCTCGCCGAGATCCGC
The DNA here is from genome assembly GCF_039541715.1 of Pseudonocardia xishanensis. Classification (NCBI taxonomy): domain Bacteria; kingdom Bacillati; phylum Actinomycetota; class Actinomycetes; order Pseudonocardiales; family Pseudonocardiaceae; genus Pseudonocardia; species Pseudonocardia xishanensis. The sequence continues at coordinate 106,662 of NZ_BAABGT010000123.1, read as the reverse complement.
GACCGCCTCGTCGGGCCGACGATCCTGATCGGGTTCTGCTACGGCGCGCACCTCGCGGTGCTCGCCGCGGACGAGCGGCTCGGCGACGTCGTGCTCCTGATGCCCACCCGGCAGTTCATCTGGGCGGAGGCCTACGACCCCGCGAAGGACACCTGGGGTGAGTCGAAGGCGTTCGTCCGGGGAACCCGGAGCGTCGCGCTCCCCCGCGCCGTGCTCGACGACGCCCTCCGCTACGACGTGGACCTCGCCCGCAAGTCGCTGGTGCGGCGAGTCCTGTTCGTGGGCGGTGAGCGTGACGAGGTGATCGGCCCCGACGTGGTTCGCGATCTCTACGACGAGTGCGGGAGCCCCGACAAGACGTTGCGGATCCTCCCGGGCGTGCAGCACGACTACCGCGACCACCCCGACCAGATCGCCGCCGTGAACGCCGCGGTCCTGGAGTGGCTCGCCGTGGGTTGATCCACCTCTCGGGAGCGTCCCGGTCGACTCTCGACCGCTCCGCTTCCGACGAGTGGATCAGCGGAGGGTGGGGTCGCCTTTGCGTTCCACCAGGGGGAGCGACCTGAGCCGGCGTTCCATGTGCCACTGCAGGTGGGCGGCGACCAGGCCGGAGGTGTCTCGACGGGTGGGGGCGTCCGCGGCGTCCGCGACCGCCCAGTCGCCGTGGAGGAGGGCGTCGAGGAGGCGGAAGGCCTCGGGGCCGGGCAGGACCGAGCCGGGCGGGCGGCAGACCTCGCACACCGCTCCCCCGCCCGGCACGCTGAACGCGCGGTGGGGGCCCGGGGTCGCGCACTTGGCGCACTCGGTGATCGACGGGGCCCAGCCCGCGTGGCTCATCGCCCGGAGCAGGAAGGCGTCCAGGATCAGCGAGGCGTCCCGCTCCCGCCCGGCCAGCGCCCGGATCGCGCCGACGAGCAGCAGGTAGACGCGCAGCGAGTCCCCGTGGGCAGCGGAGCCCTCCTCGGAGACCAGCCGGTCCGCCGTCTCGAGGATCGCGCAGCCCGCGGTGTAGCGGGAGTAGTCGCTGACCACCCCCGAGCCGAAGGAGTCCAGCGTCTGGCACTGGGTGATGACGTCCAGGCTGCGACCGGAGTAGCACTGCACGTCCACGTGGTTGAACGGCTCGAGCCGAGCACCCCACCGCGACCGGGTCCGCCGGACGCCCTTGGCCACCGCGCGGACCTTGCCGCAGCGCCGGGTGAGCAGGGTGACGATCCGGTCCGCCTCGCCGAGCTTCTGCACGCGCAGCACCACACCGGTGTCGCGGTACAGGGTGCTCATGCACCGAGCCTACGACCCGGGCCCCCACCCGGCGCTGCGACACCCGGGCCACCCGGCTCCCTCCCGGGTCAGGGCTGCGTCGGCCGGAAGGGCACCTCCTCGTCCTCGCCCGCCTGCACCGTCAGCGCGGTCCCGGCCGGCACCTCGTGCCACAGCCCGGGCAGGTCGGCCAGCGGCTCGGAGACGACGGCGCGGGAGTCCTCGGCGAAGTGCCGCCACCGCTCGTCGGCCGGGTACAGCGCCCGCAGGGCCCCGACCTCCTCGCTGACGTGGAGCGTGTTGACGACGGGGCCGCTGGCGTAGCGCGCGGCGTACAGCCGCTCACCATCGGTCACCCCGACCGTCATCTGGAGCGGCTCGGCGATCCCCGCCGCCCGCCCGACGGCCTCGACGAACCCCGCCATGCGCTCCAGACCCCCGATCGGGTCGCCCTCGAGGCCGAAGGTCAACGCGAGATGGAACATGAGCTCGGAGTCCGTGCTCCCCTCGATGTTCCCGAACAGCTCCGGGGCGACGCTCAGCAGCAGCTCACGGCGGATCCGCGCGAAGTCGGCGATGTAGCCGTTGTGCACGAACAGCCACGACCGGTAGCGGAACGGATGGCAGTTGGTCTGCTGGACCGGGGTGCCGGTGGCGGCCCGGACGTGCGCGAGGAACAGCCCCGACCGGACCGCGCCCGCGACCTCCCGCAGGTTGGCGTCCCCCCAGGCCGGGGACTCGCTGCGGAACAACGCGGGCTCGGGATCGCCCCCGTACCAGCCCAGCCCCACGCCGTCGCCGTTCGCGGTGGCCATGTCCGGCGCCGCTCGTCTGCTCTGCTCGATCAGCGAGTGCGCGGTGTCGTGGACCAGCTCCCGCGGCGCGATCGGACTCCCGTGATACCCCAGCCATCGGCACATGGTCCGAGCATCACCGCACGCAGCGGTGCGCGATACCGCCTCCGGACCGCGCCGACCTGCGCCGTTCGGCCCTGCCGAAGGTCAACAGTGGACGGTTGACGTCCCTGTCGTGACCCGCCGCATCGCCGTCGTCCGCCAGGGCGGGGGCAGCCACACCGCATTCACCGGGGGCGTGCCGGCCCGACTGCTCCGCGCCCCCGAGCTGCGCGAGCTGGAGTGAGTCGGCATCTCCGGGACCTCCGGGGTGCGATCTGCGCGCTGCTCGCCTGGGTCGGGCTGCGGGCGAAGGACCGCGACGGCGCCGCGGACCTGCTGGAGGCCCTCTGGCGGGACGACGCCGCCCGGAACCCGGTCGCCCGGCTGCAGAACGCCGGGATGGTGGCGGCCGGGGCGATCCAGGGGGGCCTGCTGCCCCAGACCACCCCTGTGCGATCCCGAGGGCACTCTCCGGCGTCTCGAGGTTCAAGGCGGTGCTGCGCAGGCACGTCGACTTCGACGCGATCGGGGTCGACCGCGGCTACCGGCACGTCACCGTCCGGCTGATCGAGATGCCGAGCCGGATCACCAACCGGGTCCTCGGCGCGGCGTCGACGATGAACCGGGACGTCCGGTTCCTCGGCGGCGTGCAGCGCAGCGGGCGCGCGCAGCCCGACCGCTTGCTCGCGCGCCCGCCTCCGAACTGGGCGTGCTCGACGGGGACCCTGACGCGCGGCGACCACAGAGGACGCCGTGCTCCATGCGACGGCGCCGTTCCACCCCCGATCGGGTGTTCCGCTGCGCGCTCATCTGAGTACCGTTCTCGCAGGTGGGGCGCGGATCGTCCCATGCGCAAGCAGGTCGCGGGCGACCGTGCGCCATGGACACTGCGACTGACCGAGGGCGCCGGCCTCGCCGAGGCCGACTTCACCGACGGGCGGGTGTCCGAGCTGCGGCTCGGGCCCGTCCGCTGACCCGTCAGGGGGGACCCATGACCGACCCGTCCACGAGCGACCCCGGGCTGGACGCCGGGCTCGGCGCGCTGTTGAAGACCGCGTGGTGGCTGGTGCTGATCCGGGCCGTGCTGCTGGTGATCTTCGGGGTCGTGGCGCTGGCGTCGCCGGGGATCGCGCTGCTGGCCCTGGTCGTCGTCTTCGGCGTGTACGCGATCATGGACGGGATCACCGCCGTCTACCTCGGCATCAAGTCCCGCGGCACGGAGCGGTCGTGGGGCTGGATCGTGGCGCAGGGCGTGATCTCCGTGCTCGCCGGCATCGTGGCCCTGGTGTGGCCGGGGGTCACCGCGCTGTCGCTGCTGTTCGTGATCGCCTTCTGGGCCATCGTGCTCGGCATCGCGGGGGTCGCCGAGGGCATCCGCTCCCGCCGCACGGACGACCGCTGGGGCTGGACCGTCGCCAAGGGCGTCCTGGACGTGATCTTCGGCATCGTGCTGCTCGTCTGGCCCGCGTCGGGCATCCTCGCCCTGCTCTGGGTGGTCGGGATCTTCGCGGTCGTCGGCGGGATCATGCTGGCGGTCCTCGCCTTCCGGATCCGGGCGCTGGCCAAGGCCGCATGACCGACGGCCCCGTCGGGACCCCGCCGGGCGCCCGCGCACCGTTGCCCCGTGCGCTCGTCGTCCTGCTCGCGACGGCGGCCGTCGTCGTCGTGATGGCGGGCGCCGCCGCGGTGTCCTGGTTGGTCGGCCCGCTGTTCCTGGCGCTGGTCATCGTGATCGGCGTCCATCCCGTGCACGGCGCCCTGGTTCGCCGAGGGCTGCCCGGCTGGGCGGCGTCCGGAGTGGTGCTGGTGTGCGTGTACGGCGTGCTGGTCGTGCTCGTCGCGGTGGTCGTCGTGTCGGTGGCCAGGCTGGCGACCGTGCTGCCCGGCTACGCGGCCGAGGCGAACGGGCTGCTCGCCGGGGCCACCGCCCGGCTCGCGGAGTTCGGCGTCGGCCCGGAGCAGCTGCGGGCCCTCGCCTCCTCGCTGGACACGAGCCGGATCGTCGGGCTCGTCGGCGGGCTCCTGGCCGGGCTGACCGGGCTGCTCGGCAACCTCGTGTTCCTGCTGTCGCTGCTGCTGTTCCTGTCGCTCGAGGCGGGCGGCGCCGACCGGAGGCGGGCGCTGCTCGCGCAGGACCATCCGGAGGTCGCCGGGGCACTGCGGGACTTCGCCCGCGGCACCCGCCGGTTCGTCGGCGTGACCACGGCGATCGGGGCGGTGACCGGCGCGGTCGACACCGTGGCGCTGCTGCTGCTCGGCGTCCCGCAGGCGCTGCTGTGGGGCCTGCTGGCCTTCCTGACGAACTACATCCCCTACGTGGGATTCTGGATCGGGCTGCTGCCGCCGATGATCCTGGCGCTGCTGATCGGCGGCTGGCCGCTGATGCTCGTCGTCGTGGCCGTCTACCTGGTGGTCAACTTCGTGCTGACCTCACTGGTCCAGCCGCGGTTCGTCGGTGACGCCGTGGGGCTGTCGGTCACGGTCGTGCTGGTCGCGCTGGTGTTCTGGGGCTGGCTGCTCGGCCCGCTCGGTGCCGTGCTGGCCGTGCCGCTGACGCTGTTCGTCAAGATCCTGCTGGTCGACGTGGACCCCCGGGCCCGCCCGGAACCCCACCCGCCGGCCGAGCCCGCAGAGCCTCCCCCGCAGGCAGAAGCCCACCCCGCCGCAGAGCCCCGCTCGGCCCCCGAGCCCGCGGACGAAGCGCCCACCCCCTGACGCTCGGGGCCCCCAAGCACCGCTGAGTGACGCTCGGGGACCCCAAGCACCGCCCGCCCTGACACTCGGGGACCCCGAGCACCGCTGAGTGACGCTTGGGGACCCCAAGCGTCACCGGGGAGCTCCGCACGCCCGTCCCGACTAGCGGTACGAGGCTTAGCCGTCACACACCGGCGTGATCAACGCGACCGGCACCGCCGTGGCCGCACCGGGCGGCTGCCGGTTCTCCGGGCGCTGGTCCTTCGCCGGCGGCCGCACGGACTGAGGCCGGCCGCGCCCGCCGAGAGGACTCCCGGGCGGGCGCGGGAGCTCAGAAGCCGAGCTTGCGGAGCTGGCGCGGGTCCCGCTGCCAGTCCTTCGCCACCGTGACGTGCAGGTCCAGGAAGACCTTGGTGCCCAGCAGGGCCTCGATCTGCCTGCGGGCATCGGTCCCGACCTGGCGCAGCCGCTCCCCCTTGTGCCCGATCACGATGCCCTTCTGGCTGGACCGCTCCACGAAGATCGTGGCGTGGACGTCCAGCATCGGGTCGTTCGGGGGCCGGTCCTCGCGCGGGATCATCTCCTGCACGGTCACCGCGATCGAGTGCGGGAGCTCGTCCCGGACGCCCTCCAGGGCGGCCTCCCGGACCAGCTCGGCGACCAGGGTCTCCTCCGGCTCGTCCGTCAGCTCGCCGTCCGGGTAGAGCGGTGGGCCCTCCGGCAGCCGCGCGACCAGCAGGTCCGACAGCAACCCGACCTGGTCCCCGGACTTCGCCGAGCACGGCACGATGTCCGCGAACTCCATCAGCTCGGTCATCTGGGTGAGCCGCTCGGCGATCTGCTCCGGACGCGCCTTGTCCGTCTTCGTGACGACCCCGAGCACCGGCGTGCGGGCCGCGACCGACTTGAGCTCATTGATGATGAACTCGTCCCCGCGCCCGACCGGCTGGTCCGCGGGCACGCAGAACCCGATCACGTCCACCTCGGCCCACGTCTCACGGACGACGTCGTTCAGCCGGGAGCCGAGCAGCGTGCGCGGCTTGTGCAGGCCGGGGGTGTCGACGACGACGAGCTGCGCGTCCGGCCGGTGCAGGATGCCGCGGATCGCGTGCCGCGTGGTCTGCGGCCGGGACGAGGTGATCGCGATCTTCTGCCCGATCAGCGCGTTGGTCAGCGTGGACTTGCCCGCGTTGGGCCGCCCGACGAAGCAGGCGAACCCGGAGCGGAAGTCCTCCGGCCACGATCCGAACGAGGTCATAGTGGTCCCAGGGTGTCGCCGGTGAGCTTGCTGAGGATCTCGCGCCCGATCGGCAGCGCCGCGGTGGCGGCGGGCGAGGGGGCGTTGAGCACGTGCAGGACGCGCCCCTGTTCGAGGAACAGGAAGTCGTCCACGAGGGTCCCGTCCGGCTTGACGGCCTGGGCACGGACGCCGGCCCCCGCGGGCGTGAGGTGCCGGGCCTCGACCTCGGGCAGCATCCGCTGGATCTGTGTGACCATCGCCGACTTCGACAGCGACCGGTGCACCTCGCCCAGCCCGTAGCGCCAGTGCGTACGCGCCACGTGGAGCATGCCCGGGTACAGCAGGCTGCCGAGCAGTTCCCTCGGCTTGACCGTGCCCCAGGTGTAGCCCTCGCGCGCCAGCGCCAGGACGGCGTTCGGCCCGGCGTGCACGTGGCCGTCGATCCCCCGCGTGGCGTGCACGCCCAGGAACGGGAAGGCCGGGTCCGGGACCGGGTAGATCAGGCCCTTGACCAGCTCGGCGGCGTCCTCGGTGAGACCGGAGTACTCGCCGCGGAAGGGGATGATCCGCACGCCCGGATCGGCGCCCGCGGCCTCGGCCAGCTCGTCGGAGCGCAGCCCGCCGCAGACCACGGCCTGCGCGCCGAGCAGGTCGCCCCGGTCGGTCCGGACGACGACGTCCTCGCTGCGCGGCGCGAGCCCGGTGACGGTGCGGCCGAGGTGGATCTCCCCACCCTCCTTCACCACCAGCTCACCGATCTTCTCGGCGACCAGGCGGTAGTCGCAGATACCCGTCGACGGCACCCACAACGCCTCGATCCCGCGGACGTGCGGCTCGCGCTCCCGCATGCCGTGCGCGTCCAGCCGGTGGGTCTCGACGCCGTTCGCCCGCCCCCGCCGCTCCAGCTCGGCGAGCCGGGGCAGCTCCTGCGGCTCGGTCGCGACGACGAGCTTGCCGCTGACCTTGTGCGGCAGGTCGTGCTCGCGACAGAAGGCGACGGTCTCGGCGCATCCGGCGACCGCGAGCCGCGCCTTGTACCCGCCGGGGGCGTAGTAGAGGCCGGAGTGGATGACGTTGGAGTTGTTGCCCGTCTGGTGGTTCGCGAGCCGGGGCTCCCGCTCCACCACGGCGACCGTCCGTCCACTGCGGACCAGGGCGTGGGCGGTGGCGAGGCCGACGATGCCGCCGCCGACGACCACGACGTCGTAGCGCGGGGTGCCGCTGCTCATGCGGTGGCCAGCACCCGAACGACCTCGCCCCTCGCGTTCGCCACGATGACGGGCGCGGTCGCGGTCAGGTCGCGGACGGCGGCGACGGACGCCTCGTCCGGCTCGCCGTCGGTCACCACCGCGGCGGCCTCCAGGCCCGGCGCACCGCTGGACACGGCCGCGGCGACGGCCGCCTGCAGCGCGGTGAGCCGCAGCGACGGCAGGTCGACGCTGGCGGCGGCGTAGGTCCGGCCGTCCGTGTCGCGGACCGCGGCCCCCTCGGCGGCGCCGGTGCGCGCGCGGGAGGACCGCGCCAGCGTCACGATCTTGGCGTCCTCGGGTGCCAGCTCATCACTGCCGGACATCGCTCTCCTCGCGGGCGGCGGACACGGTCTCGCGCTCCGCCTCGTAGTCGTTCTCGGATTCGGGGGCCGACAGCGGCGTGACCAGCACGGAGGTGATGCGGACGCGGCCGCGGGCGTCCTTGCCGCCCTCGCCGCGCAGGTGCAGCAGGCCCTCCAGGTCGCACTCCGCGCCGGGCAGCGGGACCTTCCCCAGCCGCTGCGCCAGCAGGCCGCCGATCGTGTCGACGTCCGCCTCCTCGATCACCTCGCGCAGCTGCTCCGCGCGCTCGGTGCCGGTGAACTCGCCCGCGAACAGCTCCTGCAGGTCCTCGACCGGCAGCCGGGCGGCCAGCCGCAGGGTGCCGCCGTCCAGCCGCTGGACCTCGGGGACCTCGGCGGTGTCGTACTCGTCCGAGATGTCGCCGACGATCTCCTCGAGGATGTCCTCGATGGTGACCAGGCCCGCGGTGCCGCCGTACTCGTCCACCACGATCGCCATGTGGTTGCGGGTGCGCTGCATGTCCGACAGCAGCTCGTCGATCCGCTTGGAGTCCGGCACGAACACCGGCGGGCGCACGACGTCCACCAACGCGGCCTCCGGGCGCTCCCAGGCCGTGCCGACCAGGTCCTTGAGGTATGCGACGCCCACGATGTCGTCGATGTCCTCACCGAGCACCGGGATCCGCGAGTAGCCGCTCTTGAGCGCCAACCGCACGACCTTCTGCACGGGGGTGTCCCGCTCGGCCCACACGACGTCCGGCCGGGGCTGCATGACGTCCCGGACGATCGTGTCCCCCAGCTCGAACACCGAGTGGATCATCTTGCGCTCGCCCTCGTCGACGACGCCGGTCGTGCTGGCCATGTCGACGAGCTCGCGCAGCTCGACCTCGGAGGAGAACGGGCCCTCGCGGAAGCCGCGGCCGGGGGTGATCGCGTTGCCGAACAGGATCAGCAGCTTCGTGATCGGGCCGAGCAGGGTGGCGATCACCCGGATCGGGGCGGCGACGGCCATACCCAGCGCGTACGGGTGCTGGCGACCGAGCGTGCGCGGCCCGACCCCGATCAGCACGTAGCTGACCACGACCATGACCGCCGCCGCGGTGAGCACCCCCGCCCAGGCGGGCGTGATCCACGTCGCCAGGGCGATGGTGAGCAGGACGGTCGCCACCGTCTCGCCCATCAGCCGCAGCAGGATCAGCAGGTTGAGGTAGCGGGCGCGGTCCTCGACGATCTTCGCCAGCGCCCGCGAGCCCGGCCTGCCCGCGCGGACCAGATCGGCGACCCGGGCGCTCGAGACCGAGGTGAACGCGGCGTCCGCCGCGGCGAAGATCCCCGCGACGGGGATCAGGATGATCGCGACGACGAGCAGCCCTGCGGCGTTCATTCGTCGCTGTCCAGGCCGACCGTACCCAGCACCTTCGCGTCGATCCGGGCCTGCGCCGCGCGGGCGGCGGACTCGGCGCGCTCGGTGCGCCAGTCGTGCAGCAGCCGGTTCTGCAGCGCGAACATCTCGCGCTCCTCGTCCGGCTCGTGGTGGTCGTAGCCCAGCAGGTGCAGGCAGCCGTGCACGGTGAGCAGGTGCAGCTCGTCGTCCATCGTGTGGCCCGCCTTGACCGCCTGGTCCCCGGCGAACGCCGGGCAGAGCACGATGTCGCCGAGCAGTGCGGGGCCGATGTCCGGCGCGTCCGGTCGGCGGGTGTCCTCGGCCAGGTCGTCCATGGGGAAGGCCATGACGTCCGTGGGGCCGGGCTCGTCCATCCACCGCTCGTGCAGCTCGGACATGGCGTCCACGGTCACCGCGGTGATCGCGAGCTCGACCGCGGGGCTGACCCGCATCCTGTCCAGCGCGTACCGGGCGACCGACACGATCAGTGCCTCGTCCACGGCGACGCCGGACTCGTTGACGACCTCGATACTCAACGGTTCCCCTCTTGACGCTTCCTTCGGGGCAAGGGTAGTCGTCAGGCGTCGGGGAGCAGTGCGCGGACCGCCTCCGCATCGGGGGTTGTCCACAGGTTCGGCGGGAGACCCCGCGATTCCCGGACCGCCTGTTTGACCCGGGCGACGGCGGGCGGCGAGACGGACAGCTCCCGCACGCCGAGCCCGACCAGCAGCCCGGTCGCCCGGGGGTCGGCGGCCAGCTCGCCGCAGACGGCGGTGGGGACCCCGGTGCCCGCGACCCGGGCGATCAGCTCCAGGACTGCCGGGTGCAGCGGGTCGGCCAGGGCGCTGAGCTGCGGGTTCCCCCGCTCGACGGCCGTGACGTACTGGGTCAGGTCGTTCGTGCCGATGCTGAAGAAGTCCACGTCCGGGGCGAACCGGTCCGCGGTCAGCGCCGCCGCGGGAACCTCGATCATGATGCCGACCTCGAGTTCCGCGGGGCCCTCCGCGCGCTGCGCCGCGGCCAGGGCCTCGCGGGCGGCGTGCAGCTCGGCGGGGACGGTGACCATCGGGAACATCACGCTGACGGGGGTGTCCCGGGCCGTGCGGACGATCGCCCGCAGCTGCTCGTCCAGCAGACCCGGCGTCCGGAGGGCCAGGCGGAGCCCGCGGACGCCGAGGAACGGGTTCTGTTCCGCGGGGCGCGGGAGGTAGGGCAGCGGTTTGTCTCCGCCGACGTCCAGCGTGCGCAGCACGATCCTCCGGTTGCCGAGCGCGTCGGCGACGGCGCGGTAGGCGGCCACCTGCTCGTCGACGTCCGGGGCCTGGGCCCGGTCGAGGAAGAGGAACTCGGTGCGCACGAGCCCCGCCAGATCGGCACCCGGTGCCGGGTCCGGCTCGGCGCCGAGGTTCACCCCGACCAGGACCCGGACGCCGTCGGGGGTGATCGCGGGCTCGTGCAGCCGGGAGCGGGCCCGGTCCTCCCGCTCGGCCGTGGCCGTGCGTCTGCGGCGGAAGCGGTCGAGGGTCGCGGGATCCGGGTCGATGCTCAGCTCACCGGTCTCCCCGTCGAGCGCGACGACCGTGTTCTCCGCGACCCCGAGCACCGCCTCCCCCGCCCCGACCACCGCCGGAATCCCCCTGGCCCGCAGGATGATCGCGGCGTGCGAGGTCGGACTCCCCCCGGCGACCACCACCCCCGCGGCGTCGATCGTCGCGGCCTCGGCAGGAGTCAGCTCCTCCGCCACCCACACCCCCCGCGAGTCCCCCACCTCCGACGCGCGAGTCCCCCGGTCCTGACGTGCGTGTCGGACATCGGCGTCGCCGGTCGTCCGGGGCGCATCGACGGTGGGGCCCGGTGCGGAGCCGGGGTGGGTCAGGAGGGCGCGGAGCACGTCGTCGCCGACGGCGCGGACGTCGGCGGCGCGGGCGCGGAGGTAGTCGCTCGACAACGACGCCAGCTCGGCCGCGGCCCGGTCGACCGCGGTGGACCAGCCCACGGCGGCGCTCCGGCCTGCGGCGATCGCGGCGCGGGCGGGGTCGAGGAGGGCCGGGTCGGCGAGTATCGCGAGATGGGCGTCGAAGATCGCGGCCTCGGGGCCCGGTGTGGCGTCGCGGGTGGCGCTGATCGAGGCCTGCGCGGTGGCGAGCGCCTCGTCCAGCAGCCGGTGCTCCTCGGCCACGCTCCCCGCGGGCACGTCGGGCACGACGAGGGCGACCGCCCGCAGTATCCGGGCCCGCCCGATCGCGATGCCGGGGGCGCCGCCCACCGGACCATGATCCACCGTCGGGGCGGGAGGCGGTCGTTCGGCGACCGTCGTGCTCCCGACGAGTGGATCACCGGAAGGCGCTTCGCCGAATCCGCGACGAGCCAGGTCGAGCAGCGCCGCCACCGCCTCCCTCGCCTGTGCCCCGCGGGCCCGCACCTCCACCTCGTGGCCCACGCCCGCGCCGAGGGACGCGACCCGGGTGAGGCTCGCCGCCGTCACCGGGCCGCGACCGTTGGTCAGGTCGAGCAGGTCCACGGCAGCGTCGAACCCCGCAGCGGTCCGGGCCAGGAGTGCCGCGGGTCGGGCGTGGAGTCCGTGCGGGGGCGTGACCACGAACCGCCCCACTTCCTGATCGTCGTCCGGGAGCGCGCCGCCGCGCTCAGTGCGGTCCTCGGTGCCGAGGCGCTGGTCGTCATCCGCAGCCGAGGATGCTTCGGTGGGCGGGACGGCCGCGGGAGGCGCCTCGCCGAGCTGGGCGCGCTTCGCCGCGGCGCCCTGCTCCGCCTCCGCCGCGACCGTCGCACGGTCCGCTCCACCCGCCGCGGCCACCACCGCCGCAACGAGCCCCTCCACCAGCGGAGCCGAGCAGAGCAACACCCCGGACGGGTCGTCCACGAACTCGAGCGCGAGCTCGGCGGACAGCACCGCGCTGCCCAGGTCCATCAGGACGACCACTCCGGCCCCGCTGTCCGCCCTGGTCAGGGCCTCGGCGATGGCGGTCGCGTCGGTGCCGAGGGTGTGCTCGTCGAGCCCGGCGGCGACCTCGATCCGCACCTCGTCACCGGGGACCATCTCCCGCGCGAGCCCGGCCGCCGCCTCCCCGAGCGCACGGCTGTGCGACACGACGACCACGCCGACCACGCCGTCACTCACGGGACCCCTCCCTTCGCGGTGCGACCCTCCCCCGCGCCGAGCCCGGTGTCCGAGTCACGGGCCTTGGCGTCGGTCTCCTGAGCAGTGCTGTCGGACTCGCGGTCCGGGCTGTCGGACTCGCGGGCCGGGGGGTCGGTGGGGTGGGCGTCGGGGGTGGGGAGGGCACGGTCAGGGGAGGGTCCGGGCGGCGGTGGCGATGAGGAGGGCGGTGGAGGTGGCGCCCGGGTCCTGGTGGCCCACGCTCCGTTCGCCCAGGTAGCTCGCGCGGCCCTTGCGGGCGAGCATCGGGATCGTCGCGTCCCGACCCGCGTCCGCCGCCTCGGACGCGGCCTGTAGTCCCTCCGCCAGCGAGCCGCCGCCGGCGAGGGCGGTGTCGAGGGCGTCCAGGGCGGGGGCGAGGGCGTCGTACATGGTCTTGTCCCCCGGTTCGGGGCGCCCGCGGGCGACCACACCCTCCAACCCCGCGCGGAGTGCCTTGGCCACCTCGGCGGGATCCAGCGACGTCGCCTCCCCCGCCGTGGTGGCGAAGCGCAGGAAGAAAGTGCCGTAGAGCGGTCCGCTCGCGCCGCCGACCGTGCTGACCAGGGTCATCCCGACTTTCTTGGCCAGCGCTCCGATCGTGTCGAACTGCCCGGCGTCGAGCGCGGCGACCACGGCCGTCATCCCGCGCGACATGTTGATGCCGTGGTCGGCGTCCCCGATCGCGGAGTCCAGGGCGGTCAGCGCGTCCTTGTTCTCCTCGACCACGCCCGCGAAGGCGCGCAGCCAGGCCGTGACGGCGGAGACGTCCGTCATGCGCCCCACCGCAGGCCGGGGGTGGTGACGGGGGCGTCCCAGAGCGAGAGCAGGTCGTCGTCCGCGCTGAGCAGGGTGACCGAGCAGCCCGCCATGTCCAGACTCGTGATGTACGGCCCGACCAGCGACCGTGCCACCCGGACGCCCGCCTTCTCCAGCAGCGCCGCCACCTCGCCGTACATGAGGTAGAGCTCGAGGAGCGGCGTGGCGCCCATCCCGTTGACGAAGCAGATGACCGGGTCCGCGGTGAAGTCGAGGTCCGACAGCACCGGCTCGACGAGCATCTCCGCGATCTCCCGCGCGGGTGCCAGCGGGACGCGGCGTCGGCCGGGCTCGCCGTGGATGCCGATCCCGATCTCCATCTCGGTCTCGGGCAGGTCGAACGTCGGATGGCCCGCCGCGGGGACGGTGCAGGAGGTCAGCGCCATGCCCATGCTCCGACCGCGCTGGTCCACCTTCCGGGCCAGCGCCGCGACCTCGGACAACGGCCGTCCCTGCTCGGCGGCGGCACCGACGATCTTCTCCAGCAGCACCGTGGTCCCGACCCCTCGACGGCCCGCGGTGTAGAGCGAGTCCTGGACGGCGACGTCGTCGTCCACGACGACGGTCTCGACCTCGATGCCCTCCGACAGCTCGGCCGCCATCTCGAAGTTCATGACGTCGCCGGTGTAGTTCTTCACGATGTGCAGGACGCCCGCGCCGCCGTCGACGCCCCGGGTCGCGGCGAGCATCTGGTCCGGCACCGGCGAGGTGAAGACCTCGCCCGCACAGGCGGCGTCCAGCATCCCGGGACCGACGAAGCCGCCGTGCATCGGCTCGTGCCCGGACCCGCCGCCGGAGACCAGCCCGACCTTGCCGCGCACCGGTGCGTCGCCGCGGAAGACGATCCGGTTCTCGTGGTCGATCCGCAGCTCGGGGTGCGCCGCGGCCATGCCGCGCAGGGCCTCCTGGACCACCGCCGCCGGATCGTTGATCAGCTTCTTCATGGAAGGGTCCTCCGTCGCACCCTCGAAAAGCGTTCGACCATGCCGAAAGCTAGTATGACTCCGGTCACTTCACAAGGAGTCGAGCGTGATTCAGTCCGTGGACCGGGCGCTGCGTGTGCTGGCCGTGCTGCAGGGCGCCCGGCGGCGCAGCCTCGGCGAGATCGCCACGGCGATGGGGCTCGCCCCGTCGACCGTGCACGGGATCGTCCGGACGCTGGTCTCGCACGGGATGGTCGTCCAGGAACGGGACTCGGGGCTGTACCGGCTCGGCCCCGCGACGCTGCGCCTGGGCAACGTCTACCTGGACAATCTCGAGCTCCGGGCGCACGCGCAGCCGTGGATCTCCGCACTCGCGGACCGGACCGGGTGCGCGGTGCGGGTGGCCGTCCCGCTCGCGGACGACGTCGTGGTCGTCGCCGCGGCGCCGACCCCGGTCGAGGTGGGGATCGTGATCCCCGCGCACGCCTGCGCGTTGGGCAAGGTGCTGCTCGCGTACGGCGCCTGCACACCCACCGACCGCCCGCGCCGGATGACCGGCGAGACCCAGCTGCCCCCGCGCGACCTGCCCGCGGTGCGGCGCACGGGACTGGCGACCGAGGTCGAGGAGGCGGTGCTCGGCGAGTGCGGGCTGGCCGCACCGGTGGCGACCGCGGACGAGGTGTGCGGCGCGATCGGCCTGGTGGTCCCGGCGGGCGACTGGCCACTGCCCCCGCCCGCCTTCGACGCCCTCCGGCAGACCGCCCGCGCGGTCAGCCGGGAGCTGGGCGCGAGCACGTGGCCGCCGGCCGCCGAGGACGAGGCCGCCTCCGCGTGAGGGCCTGATGATCATCGGACCCCGACGCAGGGATCCGCACCCCGAACCTGCCTGAGAAGCTGCTGATCAGACCCGGGGGCGCGCTCAGCGCTGGGAGCGGCGGGCGGCGCGGTTCTGGGGTGGGCCGGTGCGGGGGGCGGAGTTGCCCGTGCTGCGCAGCTGCGGGCGGTTCTGCTGGTCCGCGTCGAACCGCGCGTAGGCGTCCACGATCTCCCCGACCAGCCGGTGGCGCACCACGTCCTGGCTGGTCAGCTCGGGGAACGCCACGTCCTCCACGCCGAAGAGGATGTCCTGCACCACCTGCAGCCCGGATCGCGCGTTGCCCGGCAGGTCGATCTGCGTGACATCGCCCGTCACGACGATCTTCGAGCCGAAGCCGAGCCGGGTGAGGAACATCTTCATCTGCTCGGGCGTGGTGTTCTGCGCCTCGTCCAGGACGATGAACGCGTCGTTCAGCGTGCGACCGCGCATGTACGCCAGCGGCGCGACCTCGATCGTCCCGGCGGCGATGAGCTTCGGGATGGACTCGGGGTCGATCATGTCGTGCAGCGCGTCGTACAGCGGGCGCAGGTACGGGTCGATCTTCTCGAACAGCGTGCCCGGCAGGTACCCGAGCCGCTCCCCCGCCTCGACCGCGGGCCGGGTGAGGATGATCCGGTTGACCAGCTTGGCCTGCAGCGCCTGCACGGCCTTCGCCATGGCCAGGTACGTCTTGCCGGTACCCGCCGGGCCGATGCCGAAGACGATGGTGTGCGCGTCGATCGCGTCCACGTAGTGCTTCTGGTTCAGCGTCTTCGGGCGGATCGTCTTGCCCCGCCGCGACACGATGTCCAGCGAGAGCACCTCGGCGGGCGACTCCCCGCGCACCGCGGCGATCGCCGGGTCGGCCTCGCCGAGCATCTCGACGGTGCGTCGCACGGTGTCCGAGCCGACCTGCTGGCCGCGCTGGGCCAGGGTGATCAGCTCGGTGAAGACCCGCTCGGCGAACGCGACGTCCCCCGGGTCTCCGGACAGGGTCAGCTCGTTGCCGCGCACGTGCACGTCCGCAGCCAGCATCTCCTCGGCGGTGCGGAGCGACTCGTCTCGCGAGCCGAGCAGCGCGAGCAGCGCGGTGTCCGGGACTGCCATGCGGGACTGGACGGGGTCCGGCTGCGTCACGTGCTCTGGTCGCCTGCTTCCTGTGCCTCGGGGTGTGACCGCAGCGATGATAGCGCCGGCCACCGACAGAACGCGCCCCAGTTGGCACTCCGCCCCGCTCCTCGATCATCACGGGCGTGCGCAACGGCGGGTCCCGGGTCTCCGGGTGGCCGGGGTCGGCCCTGATCACGTGCGGGACGGCGTTGACCACCGGGTGGGCGGTCGGCCCGGGGACACCGCGGCCGATCCGACCGGGCGGGAGCGGATCCGTTCCGCCGCGTGGGACACCCCGGCACCGGAGCGCCGCGACGATCGGGGGGATGACCGCCGCGGCGCGGCCGCCCAATGGCGGCCCCCGCGCCCGGAGGGCGGCGGGGCCGGGTGCTCACCAGGGGGGTGGGTGAGCCGTACGGGAGGGTAGCCCAGGTTCTTGCGCGGTCACACAGTCGGTCCCCCGTGCGCCCGGTCACACCACCGGTCACCGAGCGCGCCGATCGCGCCCAGCGCCACGGCCGCCGCCGTCGACGCGCGCAGCACCTCCGGGCCGAGCCGCACGACCCGGGCGCCCGCGCCGACCAGCAGCTCCAGCTCCTCGTCCGCGATCCCACCCTCGGGCCCGACGACCAGCAGCACCTCACCCGACGGCGGCAGGTCGCCCGCGCGCAGCACGGACGGCGCCGACTCGTGCAGCACCAGGACCCGCCCGGCGAAGGCGGCCAGCTCCTTCGTCGACGCGGGTTCCGCGACCGCCGGGACCCACGGTCGTCTGGCCTGCTTGGCGGCCTCCCGGACGGTCGAGCGCCACTTGGCCAGCGCCTTCTCCCCGCGCGGACCCTGCTCCCACTTCGCGACGCACCGTGCCGCCCGCCACGGCACGATCGCGTCCACCCCGGCCTCGGTGGCGGTCTCCACCGCCAGCTCGGCCCGGTCGCCCTTGATCAACGCCTGCGCGAGGGTGATCCGCACCGCGGGCGCGGGGACCTCGGTGCGGGAGCGCACGGCGAACTCGACCGTGTCCTTCCCGACGACCACGGCCTCGGCGCGCGCGACCGCGCCGCGGCCGTCCGACAGCTGGACGACCTCGCCCACCCGGATCCGCTTGACGGCGGCGGCGTGCCTGCCCTCCGGCCCGTCCAGCAGCACCCGGTCCCCCAGCTCGGGGACCAGGAACAGGGGCGGCGTGCTCATCCCCGGAAGGAGTCCCGCAGCCGCCCGAACAGCCCGTGCCCGTTGTTGCGCGTGGTGAGGTCCGGCTGCTCCTCGCCGCGCAGCTTGGCCAGCTGGCGCAGCAGCTCGGTCTGCTCCTTGTCCAGCCTGGTCGGGACGGCGACGTCGACGTGCACGACGAGGTCCCCGTACCCGTCCACCCGGCCGGTGGAGCGCAGCCGAGGCATGCCCTTGCCGCGCAGCGTGCGCAGCGTGCCGCCCTGGGTCCCGGGCTCGACGTGCAGGTCCTCGGTCGTGCCGTCCAGCATCGGGAGCGGGAGGGTGGCCCCGAGCGCCGCGGCGGTCATCGGCAGCGGGAGCCGGACGTGCAGGTCGGCCCCGTCCCGCTCGAAGACCTCGTGGGCGATCTCCTCGACCTCGACGTACAGGTCCCCGGCGGGACCACCGCCCGCGCCGACCTCGCCCTGCCCGGCCAGCCGGACGCGCATGCCGTCCGCCACGCCGGCGGGGATCCGCACGCCGACGCTGCGGCGCGAGCGGACGCGCCCGTCCCCGGCGCAGATGCGGCACGGCTCCGGGATGACCTCGCCGAGGCCGCGGCAGGTGGGGCACGGGCGCGAGGTGACGACCTGGCCGAGGAACGAGCGCTGCACGCTCTGCACCTCGCCGCGGCCGCCACACGTCTCACAGCCCTGTGGGGAGGTCCCGGGGGCGCAGCCGTTGCCGCCGCACTCCGTGCAGAGCACCGCGGTGTCCACGGTGAGCTCGCGCTGCACGCCGGTGGCGCACTCCTCCAGGGTGAGCTGCATCCGGATCAGCGCGTCCGCCCCCGGCTGGACCCGGCTGCGCGGACCGCGCCCGCGGCCGCCCGCCGAGCCGCCGAAGAAGGCGTCCATGATGTCGCCGAAACCGAAGGCGCTGAACGGGTCCCCCGCTGCGCCCCCACCGCCGCGGCCGTTGTCCAGCGGATCCCCGCCCAGGTCGACGATCCGGCGCTTCTCCGGGTCGGTCAGCACCTCGTACGCCGTGCTGATCTCGGCGAAGCGCTCCTGCGCCGCCGGATCCGGGTTGACGTCCGGGTGCAGCTCCCGGGCGAGCCGCCGGTAGGCCCGCTTCAGTTCGGCGGCATCGGCGCCCTGTTCGACGCCGAGAATGCCGTAGTAGTCGCGTGCCACCCTCTGGTTCCCCATGAATCCTTCTGCTCGTACGGGATCTAGCGTCCTGCCAGGATCTCACCGACGTATCGGGCGACGGCATGCACCGCCGCCATGGTGCCCGGGTAGTCCATCCGGGTGGGCCCCACGACACCCATTCCGCCCACCACCGTGCCCGGCCCGTAGCCGATCGACACGACGGACGCGGTGTGCAGGTCGACCGACTCGTTCTCCTCGCCGATCCGCACCGTGACCAGGCCGGGGTCCTGCGCCGCGGCCAGCAGCTTGAGCACCACGACCTGCTCCTCGAGCGCCTCGAGGACCTGCCGCAGCGACCCCGGGAAGTCCGCGGTGTTGCGCGTGAGGTTGGCCGTGCCGCCCAGCACCAGGCGCTCCTCGGGATGCTCGACGAGCGTCTCGATCAGCACCGTGGACAAGGTCACCACGACGTCCTTGAGCTCCGCGGGCGCGGTCTGCGGCAGCTCGGCCACCCGGGCGGAGGCCTCGGCGAGCCGCTGCCCGACGAGCGCGGAGTTGATCATGCTGCGGAGCCGTGCGGTGTCCTCCTCGGTCACCACCTGCCCGAGGTCGACCATGCGCTGGTCCACCCGGCCGGAGTCGGTGATCAGCACCAGCATCAGCCGCGCGGGCGTGAGCTGGACGACCTCCAGGTGCCGGACCGTGGAGCGGGTCAGCGTGGGGTACTGCACGACGGCGACCTGCCGGGTCAGCTGCGCGAGCAGCCGGACGCTGCGGCGCAGCACGTCGTCCAGGTCGACGGCGCCCTCGAGGACGCTCTGCACCGCCTGGCGCTCGGCCTTGCTCAGCGGCTTGACCTGCGCGACGCGGTCGACGAACAGCCGGTAGCCCTTGTCGGTGGGGATCCGGCCTGCGCTCGTGTGCGGCTGGGCGATCAGGCCCTCCTCCTCGAGCGCGGCCATGTCGTTGCGCACGGTCGCGGAGGAGACGCCGAGGTTGTGCCGGTCCACGATCGCCTTGGAGCCCACCGGCTCCTGGGTGGAAACGTAGTCCGCGACGATCGCCTGGAGGACCGCGAAGCGGCGGTCGTCGGAGTTCATCGTCGCACCTCCTCGGGCGTCGTCGGGTGTTCGTCCAAGTCTAGGCGTTCGGGACGGTTCGCCGCCTGTGATGCTTGCGCCGGGTCGGCTCAAGGATTTGGCTGGCGGGGTGCTGCTGCGCCAGGAGACGCTCGACGGGATCGTCGCGGGCCGGGTGACGTGCGCCTTCCGCCGGTGGGAGCGGCCGCGGGTCAAGGCGGGCACCCGGCTGCGAACGCCGGTCGGGGTCGTCGCGGTCACCGACGTCACCCCGGTGAACCCGGCCGAGCTCACCGCCGAGGACGCCGAGGCGAGCGGGCAGACCCTCGCCGACCTGCAGGCCATGCTCTCCCGCAGCACCGGGGAGGTCTGGCGGATCGCCCTGCACGCCGACGGCCCCGATCCGCGGGTCGCGCTGCGGTCGACCCCGGTGACCCCCGCGGACCGGGCCGCGCTCGACGCCCGGTTGGCCCGCCTCGACCGGACCCGCCCGTGGACCGCCGAGACCCTGGCGATCATCGCCGCGCAGCCCGGGGTCCGCGCCCCGGACCTGGCCGCGCAGCTCGGGCGGGAGACCGCGCCGTTCAAGCGGGACGTCCGCAAGCTCAAGGAGCTGGGGCTCACCGAATCGCTGGAGGTGGGCTACCGCCTCTCGCCGCGCGGGGAGTCGTACCTGGCGCCCTGAGCGGCGGGGACCGCGAACCCCCGCATGGTCGCCGCGTCCGTCCCGACCAGCCTGAACAGCGTGGGAGCTCAGCGGAGGATCAGCATGATGCGGTCACGGTAGCCACCCGCGCCCCTCATGCAACACGTGTCGCGTCAACGCGGCGATGAGCGGCTCGGGGTCCGGGTCGTCCTCGGGAGCCAGCAGGACCACCGCGTCCGCACCCGCGGCGGCGAAGCGGTCGACGGCGGCGCGGGCGTCCTCGGGCGTGGTCTCGACGAACACCACGACCTCGGCCGCGCCCTCGATCCCGGCCCCGCTCCGGGCGGCGTCGACGGCGTTGCGGGCGGTACGGACCGACTCGGGGGTGGCGACGGCGTCGAGCAGGAGGCCGTCGGCGACCTCGCCCGCCAGCCGCACGCTCCGTGGGCCCCGGGCACCGATCAGCAGGGGCGGGACGTCCGGGACGGGGTCGTCGAGCGCGACGGCGTCGAGGTGGACGTAGCGGCCCCGGACGTCCAGCCGGTCGCCGTCCAGCAGGCCGCGGACCGCCGGCGTGTACTCCCGCAGCAGGGTCACCGGCGACTCCGCGCGGGCGCCGACCCGGCCCATCCAGTCCTGTACGCCGTGGCCGAGCGCCGGCAGGAACCGGCCGGGCCAGTGTCGCGATCTCCATGGCCGCGAGCGCGGGGTTGCGCAGCGGCACCGGCAGCAGGCCGATCCCGACGCGGAGCCGCTCGGTCCAGGCCAGGGCCACCGTCGCGGCCGTCAGGCCACCGTGGAGGAAGCAGTCCTCCCACAGCCAGAGCTCGTCCAGGCCCGCGGTCTCCGCGAGCCCCGCCACCTCCCGCAGCCGCCCGATCGACGACTGGGGCCGGAACACCACACCGGTTCGCACGCCCCCCACCTCATCGGATCGCGGCCCCCTCCGCACCTCGGACACACGCGGGGTTCACGGCCGCTCGGCCAGGGTGGGGTCGAGATGGGTGCTCCCCGGGTGACGGCTCAGGTCACGAGGCGCTGGGTGCTGGTGGCCGCCGGCACCGCGGTGCTCGTCGGCGCGGCCGCCGTCACGCTGCCCGCCGCCGCCTCGGCCGCCCCCGAGGACCTGCGGGCGCGGATCCTCGCGGGCGTGCCCCCGCACGAGGGCTACGCCGAGAGCACCGGGCGGCTCGGGCTGCCGGAGATCGCGGCGTTGGAGCAGGTCACGGCGTTGCTCAGCGGCGTGACCCGGCTGCGGGTGCGGTACGCGGGTGCGGACTCGTGGCGGGTCGACGAGCTCACCCCCGCCGGCGAGCGCGACACCTACCGCCTGGCCGGGCGCGAGTACGTCTGGGACTTCGGCGCGAACCAGCTCACCGTCGTCGAGGGCGAGACGCCGGTCCGGCTGCCGCGCCCGGCCGACCTGGTCCCGTCCGAGCTGGCCCGACGGCTGGTCTCGCTCACCCGGGCCGATCCCGTCGCCCCGATCGACGCGCGCCGGGTGGCCGGGTTCGACGCGGCGGGCTTCCGGGTCTCCCCCGCCGACCCGGACACGACCGTCGGCCGGATCGACGTCTGGTGCGACCCGACGTCCGGCCTGCCGCTGCGCGTCGAGGTCGCCGCCCGCGGGCAGGACCTCCCCCTGTTGTTCACCGAGTTCCGGGAGGTCGCCCTGACCACGCCCGACATCACGGTGCCGACCGCGCCGCCGGGTGCGGGCTCGGTGACCGCCCAGGCCGCCGACCTCGCGGGGGCCCTGCGCCAGCTGGACGCGGCGCCGCCCCCGCCGCGGCTCGCGGGCCGCGACCTCGTGCCGTGGGGCGGGGAGCTGCCGGGGGTCGGCGTGTACGGGACGGGGGCGTCGGGGTTCGTGCTGGTCCCGGCCTCGCGCGGGGTCGCCGACCGGGTGGTCGACGGGGCGCCCGCCGCCGGCGGGACCGTCGTCGAGGTCCCGGTCGGACGGGCGGCGATCCTGACCACGCCGCTGCTGTCCGTCGCCGCGCGGGGCGGGATCCGACGCGGCGGCGTGCTGGTCGCCGGGACCGTCGCCCCCGCGGTGCTCGAGCAGGCGCTGCGCGAGCTGCCCGGGCGGCGCGCATGAGCGACATCCTGTCCACACAGGACCTGACGAAGCGCTTCGGCCGGGTCGTCGCGGTGGACGGGGTGTCGTTGGCCGTCCGGCGGGGCGCCCGGTTCGGCCTGTTGGGACCCAACGGCTCCGGCAAGACCACGCTGGTCCGGATGCTGCTCGGTCTGGTCCACGCGACGTCCGGCTCGATCGAGGTGCTGGGCGAGCCGATGCCCCGGCGGGCCTCGTCGGTGCTCCCGCGGGTCGGGGCGCTCGTGGAGGGTCCCGCGGCGTGGGGGCACCTGTCGGGGCGGGCGAACCTCCGCCTGCTCGACGCGGCGGGCCCCGGCCGGGCCCGCCACCGGCGGCGGCGGGTGGACGAGGCGCTGGAGCAGGTGGGGCTCGGCGGCGTCGACCGACGGCCGGTGCACGCCTACTCGCTGGGGATGCGGCAGCGGCTGGGCATCGCGGCGGCGCTGCTGCGCGGACCCGAGCTCCTCCTGCTGGACGAGCCGACCAACGGCCTGGACCCGCGGGGCATCCAGGAGATGCGCGCCCTGCTGACGTCGCTGAACGAGGCGGGCACGACCGTCGTGCTGTCCTCGCACCTGTTATCCGAGGTGGAGGCGCTGTGCACCGCGGTGGGCGTGATGGACCGGGGCAGGCTGGCCCTGACCTCCGAGATCGCGGCCCTGCAGACCCCGACCGGCCGGATCGTGGTCCGGACGCCGGACGCCGCGGGGGTCGTCGGCCTGCTCGACGGGCGGGTGGTCGGGCGGTCCGGTGATCTCGTCACGGTGACGGGGACGGATCCCGTGGCGCTCAACGCCCGGCTGGTCGCGGCGGGGGTGCCGGTGAGCGGGCTGGTCGAGGAACGGCGGACGTTGGAGCAGGTGGTGCTGGAGGTGACGGGCGCGGGATCGGACCGGGTGGACGGGCGTCCGGAGGCGGCGCGGCAGGGCCCGGGACCGGGCGCGGGAGGGCCGCGGTGATCGGCGTCGAGCTGCGGTTGCTGCTCCGCAAGCGGCGCGTCTGGCTGTGCTGGGCGCTGCTCTGCGCCCTGCCCACACTCGTCGCCGTCCTGCTCGCGACCACCCGGCTGGCCCCGCCGCCCGGGCGCGGCGGCGCGTTCCTGTCCGCCGTGGTCAGCAACGGCCAGATCTTCCCGGCTGCCGCGCTCGCCCTCGTCATCCCGGTGTTCCTGCCGATCACGGTGGCGATCGTCGCCGGGGACACGATCGCAGGCGAGGCCTCGGCGGGCACGCTGCGGTACCTGCTGGTGCGACCGGTCGGGCGGTTGCGGCTGCTCGTCGCGAAGCTGGTGTCGATCGCGGCGTTCGTGCTGCTCGCGGTGCTGTTCGTGACCGTGGTGTCGTACGTCGTCGGGGTCCTCGCGTTCGGGTTCGGCCCGGACGCCACGCTCGGTGGCGGAGGGAGCATCCCGTCGCTGTCCGGGGTCGAGCTGACCCCCGCGGACGTCGCGTTCCGGACCGCGGCGACCGTCGGCTACCTCGCGCTGTGCATGCTCGCGCTCGGCGCCGTCGGGCTGTTCCTGTCGACCCTGACCGACTCCCCGCTCGCCGCGGCACTGGGGGTGTTGGCGCTGGTGGTGGCCAGTGTCGCGCTCCAACCGCTGGATGCCGCGGCCGCGATCGAGCCGTACCTGCCCACCGAGCACTGGCTGGACTGGATCGACCTCTACCGCGACCCGATCCTCTGGACGAACGTCCGCGAAGGCGCCCTCGTGCAACTGGGTTACGTGGTCGTGGCCTTCGGCGCAGCCTGGGCGAACTTCGGGACGAAGGACGTCACGACCTGAGCGGGTGTTGCGTCACGACCGCACGTTTCGTGCTCTCAGGGCTGCATGATCGCCGTCTGCGTGCACTCGGACACGGCGCGACCCGCGGGCGAGCACACGATCACGAGGTCGTTCCACACCCCGCGCCCCCGAGGTCGATCGGCGCCGCGCCGAGACCGCGCAGGACCAGGCCCGCGACCGTGCCGTCCGTGGGGAGGCCGGAGTGCGACACGCGCGCTCCCGGACAGACCTGCTGCACCTCGACGTTGGTGGCGCCCCCGAACCGGGCGGTGTCCGGGGGTGTGGAGGTCTCGTCGTCCGCGGTGAAGATCGACAGCCACGGCACCTCCGCGCCGACCCCGGCGATCTCCCGCAGCTCCGCCGAACCCGGGGCGAGCTGGCGGCAGGCCGCGGGGCAGGCGTCGGGCGCCTGGGTGGCCGCGGCCGCGGCGAGCGTGGTGCCGTTGAGCGGCGAGCCCATCGTGACGATCCGGCGGGCCTTCGCCGCGCCGTCGTCCCGCGCCACCCACAGCCCGGCCACGACCCCGCCCGCGCTGTACCCCACGACGTCGACCGACGGCGCGCCCGCGGCCAGCGCGGCGTCCGCGGCGGCGTCGAGCACCTGGACCTGCGCGGACAGGTCCCCGGTGCCGTCGCCGAGCAGGGTCAGCACCTCGGCCTGACGACCGGTCGCCTCGATCCGCGTGGCCAGCCGCAACAACCCGTCCCGCCCGCCGCCGTACCCGGGGACGAGCAGCACGGGGCCCGGACGGTCCTGCGCCGGCCGGGCGTCCGGGTCGACCGACGGCCCGGCCGACCCGACGACCCGCACCCCGACGACCACCGCCACCACGAGGACCACCACCGCCAGCACCGCGACCAGCACCCGACGGCGTGGACTCACCGTCTCACCCCTCGACCGACGCGGACGCGGAGGCCGAGCCCGGCCGGCGGATCGATCCCTCCGGCTCGCGCCCCGCCCTGTCCCACTCGCGCGCCGTCCTGTCCGACTCGCGCCCCACCCTGTCCGACTCGCCCCTCGCCACGTCGGACTCGCGGGGTGCTTTGTCCGACTCGCGTGTCGGAAACGGGAGACTCGCGCGTCGGGAGTGGGGGACTCGCGGACTGCGACGACCCGGAACGCGACTCGGCCGGAGCACCGCTCATGCCGGAGCGGTCTCCGAGGCCAGCAGCAGGTCCTGCACCACCCGGTCCGCGAGCAGCCGCCCCCGTCGGGTCAGCACCGCCCGTCCGTCCCCGATCTCGAGCAGACCGGACGCGGCGGCGCGGTTCGCCTCGTCGCGGGCGGCGTCGTCCAGCAGCCCCAGGTCCAGCCCCGACGCCAGCCGCAGCCGCAGCATCACCCGCTCGGTGTGCCGCTCCTCCGCGGTGAGCACCTCGTGGTCGGCCTCCGCGGAACCGGCGGCGACCGCGGTGGCGTACCGCGCCGGGTGCTTGACGTTCCACCAGCGCCGCCCGGCCAGGTGCGAGTGCGCCCCTGGGCCGACGCCCCACCAGTCCCCGTCCAGCCAGTAGCCGAGGTTGTGCCGGCACTCGGCCTCCGGCGAGCGCGCCCAGTTCGAGACCTCGTACCAGCGCAGACCCTCGGCGGAGAGCAGGTCGTCGACGAGCTCGTAGCGCTCGGCGGCGACGTCGTCGTCCACCGGCGGCAGCTCCCCGCGGGCGACGCGCCGGGCCATCGCCGTCCCGTCCTCGACGATCAGCGAGTACGCCGACACGTGGTCCACCCCCGCCGAGAGCACCGCCTCGACCGAACCGCGCAGGTCGGCGACGGTCTCGCCCGGCGTCGCGTAGATCAGGTCGAGGTTGACGTGCTCGATCCCGGCCGCGCGCGCCTCCCGCGCGGCGTCGACGGCCCGGCCGGGCGTGTGCCGCCGGTCGAGGATCCGCAGGACGTGCGGCGCCGCGGACTGCATCCCCAGCGACACCCGTGTGTACCCCGCCTCGACGAGCCCGGCGAAGAACTCCGGTGACGTCGACTCCGGGTTGGACTCGGTCGTGACCTCCGCGCCGGGGGCCAGCCCGAACTCGTCGCGGATGGTGGCGAGCACGGCACCGAGCCGCTCCGCACCGATCAACGACGGCGTCCCCCCGCCGACGAACACGGTGTCGACGGGCCGCTCCCCCACCACCGCACGGGCCTGGGCCAGCTCGGTGCGGACGGCGGCCAGCCACCCGTCCGGCGACGCGCCGGACCCCGCCAGCTCGGACGCGGTGTAGGTGTTGAAGTCGCAGTACCCGCACCGGGACGCGCAGAACGGCACGTGCACGTAGATCCCGAACGGTGGCCTGCTCACCCCTCCACGGTACGGCGACCACCGCGGCATGCGACTTCCAGACCACCGGCAGCTCGCCGAGGTCGGCCGCACCCGCAACAGGAGGACCCGACAGCCGTCCTCCTCCCGGTCAACCCGACCGAGTGAATCACCGGATGCGGTTCACAGGTGCCGGATCCGGCACTTCCGAACCGCAGAACGTGATCACGGAGGGTGCGTCATCGACCCGGGGCGTCGCGCAGCTGCGCCCTTGGCCCGGGCGGCCTGCTGCAAGGCCGTCTCCCGCGCCTCGGCGGCCTGGCGGAGCGCCTCCTCGCGCGCCAGAGCAGCCTGTCGACGCAGCTCGGCGGCCTGGCGCAGGGCGACCTCGCGCAGCTGCGCAACGCTGGGGCGCGCCGCGGGCGGTGTGTCGGCAGGTCGCGCTATCGGAGCCGGCGACACCGGTGGTGACGGCACGGCCGGTCCCACGGGCGGCGAGGCGGCCGATCCTGCGGGCGGCAACGCCGTTGCCGGGGCCGGGGCAGCCGGGGCAGCCCCGTCGGCAGGCGGTGACGGAGCGACCGGCTGCGGCTCGACGGGTGCAGGCGCCGCGACCGCCGGCTCGGAAGGTTCCGCAGTGGCCTGCGACGGAGCGCCCGGAACGGGGAGACCCCGAGCGTGCGAACCGCGGCCGGTGTCCGACTCGGGAGGCGCGGGGTCGGACTCGCGGGGCGTGCGGTCGGACTCGCGGGCCGTGGGGTCGGACTCGCCGGCCGTGGGGTCGGACTCGCGGGCCGCGGTGTCGGGCTCGCCGGCCGTGGGGTCGGACTCGCGGGGCGCGGGGTCGGACTCGCGGGGCGTGGGGTCGGACTCGCGGGGCGTGGGGTCCGGCCGGCGGGAGGGTTGGGCGGCCAGGGTCGCGGTCTCCGACGGGGTCGAGGTCGCGACCACGGCCCACCCCGCGCCCCCGCCCACGAGCAGCACGAGGACGGCTGCCAGCACCGTGACGACGCCGCGGCGACGACCCGGCCCCGCGCGGTCGACGCGCAGGAGGGTCGCCGCGGGGATGCGCTCGCCTCCCGGCCGGTGCCGCATGGGTCCTCCTCCGACGTTCACCCGGGAGGATGACCCTGTCACAGCACTCGGAGCAACGCACGCCGCCGGCCCGGGAGCACCGCCACCTCCGGACGGCCCGCCCCCGCGACACGCACGACGGACTCGGCGAGGCCTGCCACCTCGACGGCTCGGACCACCGCAGCCGTCTGCCGAGGCGAGGGAGCGGAGCCCGACCCGCCGACCCCGGATCGAGGAGCGTCCGCGCGGCCCGACGACCCGGCTCCGCCCCAGGCAGCGGTGTCCGGGCCCGTTCCGGGGAACCGTCCACCCTCGCGAACGCCTGTGACCCCACTCCCAGCATCCGGGCACCCTGTGGCCTACGTCCGGACAGCATGGCACCCTGGTGCTCATGTCCGCGCTCATCCTGCGTCTCGTGGTGCGTCGCCACGTGGACCTGCACCGGGTGAACAGCGCGCTCTGTCGGCGGTAGATCGTCCCGCCCCTGCCATCCCCCGGCCGGGCCGACGGCTCCCTCCCGAACGTCGTCGTTCCGCCTTTAGAGCTTCAGGAGCTCCCACCACCATGCCCACTCCCGCGCCCACGGACACCCCTGCCAAGCGCAAGCGCGGCGAAGGCCAGTGGAAGCTCGGCCACCGCGAGCCGCTCACGCCGAACGAGCGCACCAAGCGCGACGACGACGGGCTGAACGTCCGGGCGCGGATCGAGAACATCTACGCCAAGCGCGGCTTCGACTCGATCGACCCCGGCGACCTGCGCGGCCGGTTCCGCTGGTGGGGCCTCTACACCCAGCGCAAGCCCGGGATCGACGGCGGCCGCACGGCCACCCTCGAGCCCGAGGAGCTGGACGACCGCTACTTCATGCTCCGCGTCCGCTCGGACGGCGGGGCGCTGACCACCGAGCAGCTGCGGGTGCTGGGCGAGGTCAGCAAGCGCTACGCGCGCAACACCGCGGACATCACCGACCGGCAGAACATCCAGTACCACTGGATCCAGGTCGAGGACATGCCTGCGATCTGGGAGGCCATCGAGGGCGTCGGCCTGCTGACCACGGAGGCCTGCGGCGACACCCCGCGCGTCATCCTCGGCTCGCCCGTGGCGGGCATCGCCGCGAACCACCCGATCGACCCCGAGCCCGCGATCCGCACGATCCTGGACCGCTACATCGGCTCCAAGGAGTTCTCGAACCTCCCGCGGAAGTTCAAGAGCGCCATCTCCTGGGAGCAGGACGTCGCGCACGAGATCAACGACATCTCGTTCGTCGGCGTCGAGCACCCCGAGCACGGCCCCGGCTTCGACCTCTGGGTCGGCGGCGGCCTGTCCACCAACCCGAAGATCGCGCAGCGGCTCGGCGCCTGGGTGCCGCTGGACGAGATCCCCGAGGTGTGGGCCGGTGTCTGCGGCCTGTTCCGGGACTACGGCTACCGCAGGCTGCGCCACCGCGCGCGGATCAAGTTCCTGATCGCGGACTGGGGCCCCGAGGAGTTCCGCCGGGTGCTGGAGACCGAGTACCTCGGCCGCGCCCTGGTCGACGGGCCCGCCCCGGCCACGCCCGAGCGCCCGATCGACCACGTGGGCGTCCACAAGCAGAAGGACGGACTGAACTACGTCGGGCTCGCCCCCGCGTCCGGCCGCGTCTCGGGGGACACCCTGGTCGCGCTGGCCAAGGCCGCCGAGTCCGCGGGCTCCCGACGGGTGCGGCTCACCGCCCAGCAGAAGGTCGTCGTCCTCGACGTCCCGGACGCCGCCGTCGAGGCCCTCACCGCCGAGGCGGACGCGCTCGGCCTGCAGGCCAACCCGTCGCCGTGGCGCCGCGCGACCATGGCCTGCACCGGCATCGAGTTCTGCAAGCTCGCCATCGTGGAGACCAAGGAGCGGGCGATCCGCCTGGTCAGCGACCTGGAGGAGCGCCTCGCGGACGTCCAGGGGGACATCGACACCCCGGTCTCCATCCACCTCAACGGTTGCCCGAACTCGTGCGCGCGTACGCAGGTCGCGGACATCGGGCTCAAGGGCATGATCGTCCAGGATGCGGAGAAGAACTCGGTCGAGGGCTTCCAGGTCCATCTGGGTGGCGGGTTGGGCCTCGACGCCGGGTTCGGCCGCAAGCTGCGCGGGCTGAAGGTCACGAGCACGGAGCTCGGCGAGTACGTCGAGCGGGTGGTGCGGAACTACGTCGCCCAGCGCGAGCAGGGCGAGCGGTTCGCGCAGTGGGTGCTCCGGGCCGACGAGGCGGACCTGAAGTGAGCCGCGTGGTCCCCTACCACTGCCCGTACTGCGGCGAGGAAGATCTCTCCCCCGCCGAGCGTTCCGAGAAGGTGCCGGGAGCCGCCTGGTGGTGCGCCTGCTGTCTGCGCACGTTCGTGGTGACCTTCGTCGGCATCGGGGTCCCGGAAGGAGCCGAGTCATGAGCATCGCGCTGGAGACCGACCTGCGTGCCGTCGCCGAGCGGGGCGCGGACCTGCTGGGCCCGGCGGCCACCGCCGAGGAGGTGCTCGCCTGGGCGGCGGAGACCTTCGGGGACCGGCTGATCGTCGCGTCGAACATGCAGGACGCGGTGCTCGTCGACCTGGCCGCGAAGGCCCGCCCCGGCGTCGAGATCCTGTTCCTGGAGACCGGCTACCACTTCGCCGAGACCATCGGCACGCGGGACGCGGTCGAGCAGGTCTACGACGTGCGGATCCACAACGCGCAGGCCGCGCAGAGCGTCGCCGAGCAGGACGCCGCCGAGGGCAAGGACCTCTGGGCCCGCGACCCGAACCGCTGCTGTGCGCTGCGGAAGGTCGCGCCGCTGCAGGACACCCTCGCGAAGTACGACGCCTGGGTCACCGGCGTCCGCCGGGTCGAG
Organism: Pseudonocardia xishanensis; assembly: GCF_039541715.1. NCBI lineage: Bacteria > Bacillati > Actinomycetota > Actinomycetes > Pseudonocardiales > Pseudonocardiaceae > Pseudonocardia > Pseudonocardia xishanensis. Next base: position 76,676 of record NZ_BAABGT010000123.1, on the reverse strand, counting down.
GCGCCCACCCGCGCGACCACCCCGCTCGTCACCTACGACGACAAGTTCGGGCTGGTCAAGATCAACCCGATCGCCGCGTGGAGCGACGAGGACATGGAGCAGTACATCGCCGACCACGGGATCCTGGTGAACCCGCTGGTCGGGGCGGGGTACCCGAGCATCGGCTGCGCCCCCTGCACCGCCAAGCCCCTCCCCGGGGCGGACCCGCGCAGCGGCCGCTGGGCGGGCACGTCGAAGATCGAATGTGGGCTGCACCCCTCATGACCCTGGCTCTGGATGCCCTCGACGCGCTCGAGAGCGAGTCGATCCACATCTTCCGTGAGGTCGCCGGCGAGTTCGACCGCCCGGTGATCCTGTTCTCCGGCGGCAAGGACTCCACGCTGCTGGTGCACCTGGCCGTCAAGGCGTTCGCCCCGGCGCCGGTGCCGTTCCCGCTGTTGCACGTGGACACCGGGCACAACTTCGACGAGGTCATCGACTTCCGGGACTCGATCGTCTCGCGGCTCGGGCTCCGCCTCGAGGTCGCGAAGGTGCAGGACTACCTGGACGACGGCAGGCTGGTCGAGCGCGCGGACGGCACCCGCAACCCGCTGCAGACCCAGCCCCTGCTGGACGCCATCGTCGAGAACAGGTACGACGCCGTGTTCGGCGGCGGTCGCCGGGACGAGGAGCGGGCCAGGGCCAAGGAGCGGATCATGTCGCTCCGGGACGCCTTCGGCCGCTGGGACCCGCGCAAGCAGCGGCCCGAGCTGTGGGATCTCTACAACGGACGGCACGCGCCGGGTGAGCACGTCCGCGTGTTCCCGATCTCGAACTGGACCGAGCTGGACGTCTGGCGCTACATCCAGCGCGAGCAGATCGAGCTGCCGTCGATCTACTACGCGCACCGCCGCGAGGTCTACCTGCGAGACGGCATGTGGCTCGCCGAGGGCCCGTGGGGCGGGCCGCGCGCGACCGAGCGGCTCGAGAACCTCTCGGTCCGCTACCGCACCGTCGGCGACGGGTCCTGCACCGGCGCCGTCGAGAGCACCGCCACCACCCTCGACGAGATCATCGCCGAGGTGACCGCCTCCCGGCTGACCGAGCGCGGCGCCACCCGCGCCGACGACCGCCTCTCCGAGGCCGCCATGGAGGACCGCAAGCGCGAGGGGTACTTCTAGAGATGAGCTCTCCTACTCCACGCCGCGACCTTCTCCGCTTCGCGACCGCGGGCTCGGTGGACGACGGCAAGTCCACCCTGGTCGGGCGCCTGCTCTACGACACCAAGTCCGTGTTGGCGGACCAGATCGAGGCCGTGCAGCGCGCCTCGGTCGACAAGGGACTGTCCACTCCGGACCTGTCTCTGCTGGTGGACGGCCTGCGCGCCGAGCGCGAGCAGGGCATCACGATCGACGTCGCCTACCGCTACTTCTCCACCCCGACCCGCGAGTTCGTGCTCGCGGATACCCCCGGGCACGTGCAGTACACCCGCAACACGGTGACCGGCGCGTCCACCGCGGAGCTCGCCGTGCTGTTGGTGGACGCGCGCAACGGCGTCGTCGAGCAGACCCGGCGGCACGCCACGGTGCTGGCGCTGCTCCGGGTGCCGCGGCTCGTGCTGGCGATCAACAAGATCGACCTGGTGGAGTACGACGAGGGCCTGCTGCGCGCGATCGAGAAGGACTTCGCGGGCCTGGCCCGGTCCCTCGGGTTCGCGGACGACGCCGTGCAGACGATCCCGCTGTCGGCGCTGGTCGGGGACAACGTCGTCGACCGCTCCGAGCGCACCCCCTGGTACGACGGCCCGACGCTGCTCGGGCACCTGGAGTCGGTCCCGGTCGTCGGGCCGGAGGTCGCGGCGCCGTTCCGGATGCCGGTGCAGTACGTGATCCGGCCCAGGACGGACGACCTCCACGACTACCGGGGCTACGCGGGCCGGGTCGCCTCCGGCTCGGTCTCCCCCGGGGACGCCGTCACGGTCCTGCCCGAGGGCCTCTCGACGACCGTCACGCACGTGGACACCGCCGACGGTCCCCTGGAGTCCGCCGCGGCGGGGCGGTCGATCACGATCCGGCTCGCGGACGACATCGACCTCTCCCGCGGGGACATGCTCGTCGCGGCGGGCACGGAGCCGCGGGTGACCTCGGAGATCGAGGCCACGCTGTGCTGGCTCGGCGACAAGCCGCTGCGGCCCCACGCCCGCCTGCTGCTCAAGCACGGCACCCGCACCACCCAGGTCATGGTGGGCGCACCGGAGTCCAGGGTGGACACCGAGACGCTGACCGAGGTCGACACGGACACGTTGGCGCTCAACGACATCGGCCGAGTCACGCTGCGCACCGCGGACCCCCTCCCGGTGGACGACTACGCGGACATCCGCGCCACCGGCAGCTTCCTGCTCATCGACCCGCCGAGCGGCAACACCCTGGCCGCGGGCCTGGTGGGCAACCCCCTGTCGGTGATCACCCGCACATGACCCCCGACCTCCCGCGAGTCCCCCACTCCCGACGCCCGGGTCCCCCGCTCCGGACACCCGTGTCGGACATCCGGGGGCGCGGGACGAGGCCCGTGCTGGTGCCCGTCGCGCACGGGAGTCGGGACCCGCGGTCGGCGGCGACCGTGCGGGCGCTGGTGGACGAGGTGCGCGCCCAGGCTCCGGGGCTGGACGTCCGGCCCGCCTTCCTCGACTTCGACGCCCCGTCCCTCGGCGAGGTGCTCGACGGGCTCGACGGACCCGCCGTCGTCGTCCCGCTGCTGCTCGGCTCGGCCTACCACGCCCGCGTGGACATCCCCGCCGTCGTCGCGGCCGCGGGACCGGCGCACCCGGTGCGGGTCGCGGACGTGCTGGGCCCGGACCCCCGGCTGCTCGCCGTCGCGCGCGAGCGGCTGGCGGCACTCGGCGGCGAGCCCCGGGGGATCGTGCTCGCAGGCACCGGTTCCGGGCATGCGGCCGCGAACGCCGTCGTGCACCGGCTGGCCGGGGACCTGGGTGCGGTCGCCGCCTTCGCGACGACCGCGCCCCGCGTGCCCGAGGCGATCGCGGCCCTGCAGGCGCGCGGAGCCGAGCGGATCGCCGTCGCCTCCTGGTTCCTCGCCCCCGGCAGGCTGCTGGACCGGGTGCACGAGCAGGCGGGCGGCGTGCCGGTGGCCGAGGCGCTCGGTGCCCATCCCGCCGTCGCCGAGGTCGTCCTGGCCCGCTTCGCCGCCGCCACCCGACCCCTCCTCGCCGCGGCGGGCTGATCGGGCTGACCCGCCGCCGGAGGAGAGTCCGGACGCATCGGGCGAGGTCGGGGGATACGTCCGGACATTTCTCGGGTCACGGACGTCCGGTGGAGCCACCTGGACGGGCCACGCACCATGGACGGCGGGAGCGCCGCGCATCCCCGCTGGGGGGCGTCGTGCCGGACCTGGAGCTGTTCCGGCCGTCCCGGCGCGGTCACGCGTTCGACGAGCTCTGTCGCTGAGCCCGGTCGCCCCGCCCCGCCGGTCGTCCGTCCGGAGAACACTCATGCGCACCCTGATCGTCTTCGCCCTCGTGGGCTTCGGCGCCCAGCTCGTCGACGGCGCCCTCGGCATGGCCTACGGCGTCACGTCCACCTCGCTGTTGCCGGTCGCGGGGGTGAACCCGGCGACGGCCGGCGCCTCGGTGCACCTCGCCGAGGTCGGCACCACGCTCGCCGCGGGTCGCGACCGCCCGCACGTCACCGCACGGCGCGGCGCTCCTCTCCCCGCTCGATCTCGTCGGCGGCTTCGTCGACGCCTCGGGTGGCGGGGGCTGGGGGTCGAGCACCTCGATGCCGAGCCCGACCAGGAGTTCCTGGTGGCGCCGCCCGCGAGTGCCGGGTCAGCGCCGGCGTGGCGATCTACGTCGTGATCGTCGCCCGGGTGGGTCGCGGCCGTGGCGACGGTCGCGGGACCGTTCCGGCCGAATCGGCGTCGGAGCGGGCGGTGGAGAAGGAGGTGGTGGAGCAGGAGGAGCAGGCCCGCGCCTGATGATTCTCCGTGCATTCAGCGCTGTGCCGGCAGCGCTGGAGGCACGGAACCAACGATCATGCAGCCCTGAGAGCACGGAACGTGCGATCCCGGGCCCCGCTCAGAGCACGAAACGTGCGCTCAGGCGGCGGCGGTCGCGGCGCCGGGTAGGGAGCGGAGGACCGCGCGGGCCACGGCGTCGTTGTAGCGCAGGCTCTGCGCGTTCATGCCGGGGCGGGTGAAGGCGCCCGCCACCTTGACGGTGGTGTGCGGGCCCACGGCGAAGCGGTGCTCCTGCGGGCGCCCGGCGGCGTCCAGGATCGCGCCGTCCGCGGGCCGGACCCGCAGGAGCCCGGTCCGGCGCAGCTCCACCCCGTCCGCGGACACGAGGATCTGCTCGCTCGCCTCCCCGGCGGCCAGCAGCCCGGCCAGCAGCGGGTCGGCGGTGCGGTCGAGGCTGGGATCGGCGAGCCGGGCGTCGATCAGCACGGTGGAGCGGACCGGCTCGCCCCCGGCGACCGCCGTGCTCGTGGCACGGAACCCGTCCCCGTCCAGCGTGACGGCCATGCCCGGGCCCGTGAACCGCAGGAACCCGGCCTCGGACAGGGCCAGGATCTGCTCCACCCGGAAGCCGGGCGGGCCACTGGCCACCGAGTTGAAGAAGCTCTGCCAGCGCGGGAGGTCCCGCGCCGCGGACTCGGCCGTGAGGTCGCCCTGCACCCGCATGACCTCGCCGTAGACGGTGAGCATCGCGGTGAACGCACCCAGGTGCGGGGTGTGCCGCTCGTCCCGGTGCTGGCGCAGGTCCTCCGCGATCCGCTCCCGGACGAGCGGCTGCAGCTCCTCCAGCGTGTCCGCGGCCAGTCCCTCGAACGGCCGGTCCAGGCGGTCGAAGTCGATGCGGTCCAGCGGGTCGGGCACCGCCGACGCGAGCAGCGCCTCCATCTCGGGGGTGCCCCACTCGAGCTCCGCGTACCGCGCCAGGAAGTCCTCCCACGAGAGGGCGACCAGCGACGGGTGCCCGCCGAAGAGCTCGTGGTACCAGCCGAACGCGATCTCCTTGTCCATCAGCGGGCCGAGGTCGCGGGCCAGGTCGAGCGGGCGCGGCAGGGCGTCGGTGGCCTCGGGGGTGAGGAACCGGGGCGTCGGCGGCCTGCCCGCGCGCAGCCGGTACTCCGGCTTGGCGTGGTAGGGCGCCCCGCGCGGCGAGCCCGCGACCAGGCGCGGCTCCCGCCCGGACGGGATGTACTGCCCGTCCACGAACCGCCCGCCGCGGCCTTCGAACAGCAGCACCACGAGATCGACGAACGCCAGCCCGAGCCCCCGCGCGAGCACCGTCTCCCCCGGTTCGACGATCGACAGGTCCGTGTCCGTGGTCTGCTCCGGCGCGATGTACCGCAGCCCGCGTTCCCGCGCCGCCGCGAGCAGGTCCAGCTCGGCGGGCGCCGGGGTGGCGTCCAGGTGGCCGGAGGCGAGCACCACCGCATCGACGACGAGCGACGGCTCACCCTCCAGCGCCACGACCTGCCGTCCGGCCCGCTTGGTCAGCCCGGTGGCCCGGGTGGCGTGCACGTGCACCCGCAGCCCCGGGGGCAGGTCCGCGACCACCGAGTCCAGCACCCCGCCCAGGTAGCGGCTCTGCAGCCGGCGGCTGGGAAAGGTCGAGGGCGTGACCGCCCGCAGCTCTGCGACCAGGTCCGCGGGCCACCCGGACACGTCCGGCCCGGCCTGCGCCCACTCCCAGAACGACGGTCCGGGCACGATCGGCCCGTCGCACACCACCGAGGCGTCCGTCCACATCGTGACGTCCGCGGCCATGGAGTTCATCGCGAGCAGCGGCGACTGCGCGTCCCGCCAGATCCGCCCGGCTCCCGCCGGGTACGGGTCGACCAGGTGCACGTCCAGCTCGCCGGGGTACAGCTCCCGCACGCTCGCGGAGATCCGTTCCAGGATCCCGACCCCGCGCGGTCCGGCGCCGACGATCGCGATGGCGGCCACAGCAGTCCTCTCTCCGGTGGATGGTCGACGGGGAGAGCGGGGCTACAGCGCGGCGGCGGTGCGGCACAGGTCGACGTGGCGGCGCAGCGCCGGCCATGTCGAGCGTGCCTTGTCCATCACCCGACGGTAGCGCCGAGCACCCCCTCCCGCATTCCCGGTGCGGCGCCGGTCACTGCCGTGTTCCGGCCTGTGAGCGGCTCGGGTGCCCGGTTGACCGCGGGGCCGCGCAGTGCTGGTCTGGGGCCATGACGCCGTTGGTCTCCCGTCGGCACATCGACCTCGGCCGCACCGCCTCGGCCCTCTAGTCGCCTGCCGTCCGCACTCCACCGACGTCAGGAGACCACCATGCCCGTCGAGTTCCTCGGCATCGGAGCCACGAACGACGGCACGGAGACCCGTGCCCGCTCCGGTCCCGCCTTCGATCCCGAGTTCACCCTCGCGCTGGCCCGCGCGCACGAGGCGAGTGGCTGGGACCGGGTGCTCACCGCCTACTCCTCCGGCAGCCCGGACCCGGCGCAGGCCGCGGCCTACATCGCCGACCACACGGACACCCTGCAGCTGCTGCTCGCGCACCGGCCGAACGTCTCGTACCCGACCTTCACCGCCAAGACCGTCGCGACGCTGGACGCGCTGTCCGGCGGCCGCCTCACCCTGCACGTGATCACCGGCGGGAACGACCACGAGCAGCAGCGCGAGGGCGACACCCTGCCCAAGGACCGCCGCTACGACCGCACCCGCGAGGCGATCCGGATCCTCAAGCGGGCGTGGACCGAGACCGAGCCGTGGGACTTCCACGGCGAGCACTACGACTTCTCCGACTTCGTCCTGGACGTCCGGCCCGCGCAGCAGCCGCGGCCGAAGATCTCCTTCGGCGGCTCGTCCACCGCCGCGTACAAGGTCGGCGCCGAGGAGGCGGACATCTACGCGCTCTGGGGCGAGCCGCTGGCGGGCACCGCCGAGCAGATCGCCACGATCACCCGGCTCGCCGAGGAGGCCGGGCGTCCCGCGCCCACCTTCCAGGTCGCGTTCCGCCCCATCCTGGGGCGCACCGAGCAGGAGGCCTGGGAGAAGGCGTACGCGACCGTCGCGCGGATCCGTGAGCGCACCGCGGGCGGGCGGCAGCTCACCCGCAGGCACTCCCTGACCAGCCCGGAGAACGCGGGCTCTCAGCGGCTGCTCGCGATCGAGGGCGAGCGCCACGACCGGGCCCTGTGGACGGTCACCGCCCGGGCCACCGGCGGCGCAGGGAACTCCACCGCGCTCGTCGGCACCCCGGAGACGGTCGCGGCGGCGTTGCTGGACTACTACGACCTCGGCGTGCGGATCCTGTCCGCACGGGGCTACGACCTCCTGGAGGACGCGACGGAGTTCGGTGAGCAGGTCATCCCGCTCGTCCGCCAGGAGGTCGCGCGCCGCGACGCCGCCGCCGCCTGAGCCCATGACGCACGAACGGCACTCTCGTGCGGACCTACCGCACGAGAGTGCCGTTCGTGCGCAGGCGGCGGAGCGGTCTCAGAAGCCCGCGACGGCCGGGACGACCTCCCGGCCGACCTCGCGGATCGGCTCGATCTCGGACACGTTCGGCATCAGGCCGTGGTACTCCTGGACGCCGAGCTTCGCGAGCTCCTCCAGGTGCGCGACCAGCTCCTTCGGGTCGCTGCCGTAGCCGCGGCCCATCACGGTCTTCTCGATCTCGGCGTAGTCGCGGCCGAGGTCGTCGCAGTGCCTGCGCAGCACGTCCAGCTTGTGCGGCAGATCCGGGCCGTCGAACAGGTTGCAGGCGTCCGCGTACTGGGCGACCATCCGCAGCGTCTTCTTCTCCCCCGCGCCGCCGATCAGGATCGGCGGGTGCGGGCGGCGCAGCGACTGCGGCACGTTCATCGTCCGCTCGAGCCGGTAGTGCGTGCCCGTGTACGGACCGTCCTCGTCGCTCCACATCTGCAGACAGATCTGCAGCGTCTCCTCCAGCCGCTCGAAGCGCTCCTTCGTCGACGGGAAGAACAGGCCCAACCCGCGGGACTCCTCCTCGTTCCACGCCGCGCCGATGCCGAGCATGGCCCGACCCTTCGACAGCACGTCCAGCGTGGTCACCATCTTGGCCAGCAGGCCGGGGTCGCGGTAGCTGACCGCGGTCACCCACGCCAGCAGCTCGACGCGCTCGGTGCGCGCCGCCAGGTACCCCAGCGTCGTGTACGCCTCCAGCATGTCGTTCTCGATCGGGCCCACCGGGCCGATCTGGAACACGTGGTCCATCACGCTGACCCGTGCGAAGCCCGACTCCTCGGCCGCGACGGCGATCCTGGTGAGGTCGTCGGCGAGGCCGGTCGGGCCGCTCGGGTACGTGAAGTCCGCGATGTGCAGGCCGAGTTCCACCGTGCGCTCCTCGTTCGTCGGAGTAATCGGAATGTCCTCCGTTTACGACCCTACTCCTGCGCGGGGTACCCACGCCCGGCATAGGTGTCGGCGCCACCGAGATGGGGTGGTGCACCCGACGAGCCGACCCCCTCCCCACTCCTAGCGTCCTCTACGTGCACGACACACGCATTCCACGGAGAACCGACCAGGAGAACGAGATGACCACTACGACGACCACCACCGAGGCGGACCGGGCCCTCAAGGCGGCGCACCGCGCGACCTGGGCGCTCGGCGACTACCCGTCCGTCGCCATCGACCTGATCGCGGAGCTGGGACCGGTGCTGGTCGCCACGGCCGGGGTCCGGGCGGGCGAGACGGTGCTCGACGTCGCCGCCGGAGCCGGGAACGTCGCCGTTCCCGCCGCCCTGACCGGCGCCCGGGTGACGGCCTCGGACCTCACCCCCGAGCTGTTCGTCGCCGGCCGCGCCTTCGCCGACCGGCACGGCGCGACGGTGGAGTTCGAGGAGGGCGACGCCGAGGACCTGCCCTACGCCGACGGGTCCTTCGACCGCGTCCTGTCCTGCGTGGGCGTGATGTTCGCGCCGCACCACCGGCGGGCGGCGGACGAGCTGGTCCGGGTGTGCCGCCCGGGCGGCACGGTCGGCGTCCTCAACTGGGCCGTCGACGGCTTCGTCGGCGAGATGTTCCGGGCCATGAAGCCCTACGTGCCCGCGCCGCCGCCCGGCGTGCAGCCCGCCGCGCTCTGGGGGGACGTGGAGTACGTGCGGTCGCTGCTCGGCGACCGGGTGACCGACGTCGGGGTCACCCGGGCGTCGGTGCTGATCGACCGGTTCGCCACGCCGCAGGCCTGGCTCGACCACTGGAAGACGGTCTACGGACCGACCGTCGCGGCCTACCGCGGCATCGCCGACGACCCCGACCGGGTGGCCGCCCTCGACCGCGCGCTGCTGGCCGTCGCGGGCCGGTTCGACCGAGGCACCGGGTCCACGGTGCTGGAGTGGGAGTACGTGGTCGTCACCGCGTGTGTGCGGGAGTGAGCACGGTGGTGAGTACGGTCCTGCAGCCGGTGCTGATCGCCGTCCTCGTCGTGATCGAGGTCGCGGTCTGGCAGGTGCGGGTCGCGATGGCGACCCGCGGGAACAAGCGGGTGGCGGCGGCCCTCGGCGCCGTGAACGCCGTGATCTCGGTGGTCGCGCTGGGCCAGGTGGTCACCCACCTGGACCGGCCCGCGAACGTCGTCGGCTACGCCCTCGGGGTGGCCGCGGGGGTCTACCTGGGCGTGGTGGTCGACGGGAGGTTCACCCGGCGGCCCGCGAGGCGGTCGTGACGCCCAGCCGCACCGCGGCGGCCGCCGCCTCGGCCCGCGTGTGCACCTCGAGCTTGGCCAGGATCGCCGACACGTGGTGGTCGGCGGTCCTGGGCGAGATCACCAGTCGGGTCGCGATGTCCGCGTTGGTCAGGCCGTCCACGAGCAGGGCCAGCACGTCCAGCTGCCGGGCGGTCAGCCCGGCCGGGTTCGCCCTCGTCGCGGGCTGGCGGCCGCGCGGGATGCCGCTGACGCCCGCCTCCCGCAGCCGGGCCCGGACGAGGTCGGCGACGGCCTTGGCGCCCAGCTCGTCCACCGCGGCCAGCGCCGCGAGCAGGTCCTCGCCCGATCCGCTGTCCCACAGGGCGAGCGCCCGCTCGTACGGCAGCACCGACGGCGGCTCCGCAGGACCCGGTTCGCCGGTCAGCCTGCGCGTCCACACCGCGAGCCCGGGAGCCTCGGCGAACGGCGGACGGTCCAACCGCGGATCGGGGGTCCGGGTGATCCAGGCGTTCTCGGCCAGCGCTGCCGCGGCGGGCCCCACCACACCCGGGGTGTCCAGCTTGGACGCCAGTCGCCACAGCTCGTCCAGGTACGGGTTGTGCCGCGGCGCCTCGCGGCGGGCCAGCAGCAGCCCGAGCACCAGGTTCGGCCACAGCTGGCTCAGCGGCAGGTCGCCGGAACGCAGGACGGTGCGGGCGTCCCGCTCGGCCTCCGCCCACCGGCCCTGCAGCAGCCGCAGCCGGGCCCGCACGCCGCGCTGCCAGGCCGAACAGATCGGGGTGTCCCGGTCCTCGCTGACCTCCAGCGCCCGCGCCACCGACACCTCGGCCTCGGCGAAACGGCCCTGTGCCACGTCGAAGGCGCACAGGTTGCTCATCGGGGTGGTCGTCAGGTCGTCGTCGCGGTGCCGCAGGCCCGCCTCGGCCGCGGCGAGCAGGTCCTCCCGGCCCGCCACCTCGCCGTTCGCCAGCCGGGTCACCCCGCGCCCCAGGCGGGCGGCGCCGCGCAGCACCGCGGCCCCGCGGGAGTCGTCGAGCTCGTCCGCGATCCGGGTCGCCGCCTCGACGGACCGCTGCGCCTCGTCCACGTCGCCGCGCTGGGCCGCCAGGAACGCGTGGTGCGCGAGCGTCATGCCCAAGGCCCACCGGTCCCCGGCGGCCGCGAGGATCTCGAGTGCGGCCTCGTCGTGCCGCTCGGCGGCGGCCCGATCGGCGGAGTACCAGGCGTAGTTCGACAGCGCGGAGTGTCCGGACCCGACGGCGACGGCGTCGTCCAGCCCCCGGCGCAGCTCCAGGGCCCGCTCCCGGGCCCCGATCGCGGAGCCCAGCCGGTCGGTCAGGTAGTACTCGTCCGCGACCGCCTCCAGCAGGCCCGCCCGGGTGGCCGGGTCCTCCGCCACGCGCAGCGCCGTCTCGAAGAACGAGACCGACTCCCGGTGGGCGCCGGAGCGTGAGGCCTCGACCGCCGCCGCGGACGCGTACCGCAGGATCCGCGCGGTGTCCCCCGCCGCCGCGGCGTGGTGGGCGAGGACGCTGAGGTCGGCGTCGACCGCTTCCAGTGCCGTGGTCATCGCGGCGTGCAGGGCGGGCTCGCTGCCCGGCGCCGCCGCCTCCAGGACCGCCGAGCGGGCGATCTCGTGTCGGAACACCACGCCGTGCCCTCGGCGGTCGACCAGGCCGGTCGCGCAGAGCACCCCGACCGTCGTCGGGGTCATGTCCAACGCGGCCAGCAGCTCGCGCCCGACGGGCTCCGGCGTGCAGGACAGCAGCTCCAGGCAGTGCCGCGCGAACGGGGCCAGCCCCGCGATACGGGCGAGCACCGCGTCCCGGACGCTGCCGGGCAGCGGGGAGTCCGGCTGCGCCGCGATCTGGCTGACGAAGAACGGGTTGCCCGCGGTCCGCCGGTGCACCTCGGCGGCATCCCGCTCGTCCCGGTCGAGGAGCGCGGCGACCGCCTCGACGCTCAGCGGCGCGAGCGACACCCGGCCCGCCCCCGCCGACGCCACCAGGTCGCCGAGCACCGGGACCAGCGGGTTGTCCGGCGGGAGCGGCTCGCGGAAGGACAGCACGAGCAGCAGCGGCAGCGCCTCGATCCGCCGGGCCAGGAACCGCACCAGGTCCAGGGTGGCCTCGTCCGCCCAGTGCAGGTCCTCGACCACGAACACGCGCGGCCTCCCCCGCAGCGCATCGACGACCGTCGCGAAGACCTCGTGCTGGTCGGCGCCCGCGCGCAGCAGCTCGGGCACGCCCCCGCCGAGCGCGCGCGCCACGTCCCGCAGTGGGCCGAGCGGGCGCGGGGTGCTGAGCGGGTCGCACATCCCCCACAGCGAGCCCGCCGCGGACCGGGTGCGCTCGACCAGCTCCCGGAGCAGGACGGTCTTGCCGATGCCCGCCTCACCCGTCACCAGCACGACGGACCCGCACCCGCGCACGGCCGACCGGGCGTGGGTCTCCAGCAGGTCGAGCGCATGCTCGCGTTCCCTGAGCAGCACGGGTTCTCCTCCTACGCCGTGGACGGTGCGTCGAGCAGGCGGGCCGCGGCGGCCGCCTCGGCCCGGGAGTGCACGCCGAGCTTGGCCAGGATCGCCGAGACGTGGTGGTCGGCGGTCCGCGGTGAGATCACCAGCCGGGCGGCGATCTCGGCGTTGGTGAGCCCGTCCGCGAGCAGGGCCAGGACGTCCAGCTGCCGGGCGGTGAGCCCCGCGGGGTTGGCCCGGGTCGTGGGTTGCATCCCGCGCGGGATGCGGGTGACCCCCACCTCCCGCAGCCGCGCCCGGACGAGGTCGACGACGGCCCGGGCGCCCAGCTCGTCGAGCACCGGCAGCGCCGCCAGCAGGTCCTCGGTCGATCCGGCGTCCCACAGCGCCAGCGCGCGCTCGTACGGCCTTTCGGGCGGCGCGGGCCGCGGCTCGGCGGTCCCGTCGAGCCGGCTCAGCCAGTGCCGCAGCTCGTCCGTCATGACCTCGCGTCCCGGGTACTCCCGGGTGAACAGGTCGGTGACCAGCGGGTCCTCCAGGCGGGGGTCCGGGGTCCGCGTGATCCAGACGTTCTCGGCGAGCGCGGCCGCGGCGGGTGCCACCGTGCCCGGGACGTCCAGCCCGCCTGCCAGCCGCCACATCTCGTCCAGGTGCGGGTTGGCGGGCGGGGCCTCGCGGCGCGCGAGGAGCAGCCCGAGCACGAGGTGCGGCCAGACCCGGCTCAGCGGCAGCTCGCTGGTCTCCAGGACGGTGCGGGCGTCCCGCTCGGCCTCGGTCCACCGGCCCTGCAGGAACCGCAGCCGCGCCCGCACGCCGATCTGCAGGGCGGTGCAGATGGGGGTGTCCCGGACCTCGCTGATCTCCAGGGCCCGGGCGATGGTCACCTCGGCGTCGGCGAACCTGCCCTGGGCCACGTCCAGCATGCAGAGGTTGCTCATCGGCATGGTGGCCAGCATGTCCATCCGGTGCCGGACGCCGACCTCGCTCGCCGCGATCAGGTCGGTGCGCGCCGCGGTGTCCCCGGCGCTGAGCCGCGCCACGGCGACCCCGATCGCGGCCGTGCTGTGCAGGAGCACGGGATCGTCGAGGCCGTCGGCGATCCGGGCCACCTGGTCCGCGGCCCGCCAGGCCTCGCCCGGGTCCCCGGACTGGGCCGCCAGCAGGGCGTGGTAGGCGATGGCGAGACCGAGGGTCCGGTGGTCGTCGGTCTCGAGCAGGATCTCGATCGCCGCCCTGTCGTGGGCCTCGGAGGTGGCCCGGTCCGCGGCGTACCAGGCGAAACGCGAGATGGCGGAGTGCGCGGCACCCACCGCGGCCCGCTCGCCGAGCCCCCTGCGCAGCTCCAGGGCCTGCTCGCGGGTCGCGATGGCCGCGGGCAGCCGGTCGGTGAGGTAGAGCTCGTCCGAGTAGGCCTCGAGCAGCGGCGCGCGGGTCGCCGGGTCCTGGGCCGCGCCCAGCGCGGACTCGTAGAAGGCCACGGACTCGCGGTGCGCGCCCGCGCGCGAGGCCTGGACCGCCGCCTCGGACGCGTAGCGCAGGATCCGCTCGGCGTCCCCCGCCGCGACGGCGTGGTGGGCCAGCACGCTCGGCTCGCAGCCGACCGTCTCCAGGGCGGAGATCATGGCGGCGTGCAGCTCCGGCGCCGTCCCCGGCGCGACCGCCCCGAGTACGGCGGACCGCGCGATCTCGTGCCGGAAGGCCACCCCGTGCCCGACGGGGTCGACCAGGCCGGTCGCGCACAGCACCCCCGTCGTCGTGGGGGTCACGTCGAGGGCGGCCAGCAGCGCCCGCCCCATCGGCTCCGGGCTGCAGGACAGCAGCTCCAGGCTGCGCCGGGCGGACGGCGCCAGCCCCGCGATCCGGGACAGCACGGCGTCCCGCACGCTCCCGGGCAGCGGGGAGTCCGGCTGCGCCACGATCTGGCTGACGAAGAACGGGTTGCCCGCCGTGCGGCGGTGCACCTCGGCCGCGTCGACCCCGTGCCCGGCCAGGATCTTCCCGACCGCCGCGGGACTCAGCGGCGCCAGCGGCACCCGCCGCGCCCCCGGGGCGGACACCAGGTCGCCGAGCACCGGGACCAGCGGATGCTCGGCGGGCAGCGGCTCGCGAAAGGACAGCACCAACAGCAGCGGCAGCCCGTCGATCCGCCGGGCCAGGAACCGGACCATGTCCAACGTGGCCTCGTCCGCCCAGTGCAGGTCCTCGACGACGAACACCCGAGGCGTGGCGCGCAGCGCGTCCAGCACCGCCCCGAACACCTCGTGCTGGTCGGCCGGACCGCGCATGAGCCCGGGCAGGTCCGCGCCGAGCGTCCCGGCGACGTCGCGGAGCGGGCCGAGGGGCCGCGGAGTGCTCAGCGGGTCGCACATCCCCCAGAGGACGGCCGCCTCGGGCAGCTCGGCGCGCGCCCGCTCGGCCACGGCCCGGAGCAGCACCGTCTTGCCGATGCCCGCCTCGCCCGTCACCAGGGCGACCGACCCCCGCCCACGGACCGCCGCCCGGGCGTGGTCGACGAGCCCGTCGAGGGCGTCGTCTCGCTCCATGAGCAGCACGAAGGCGAGTGTCGCATCGACCAGGCGGCTCGCATTCGGCCGAACGGAGGGCTTTGCCGGCATCCTCGGGTCATGGCACGACGCTTCGAGTACAAGGTGGTCCAGCTGCGCGAGGGTCTGATCGGCGGGAAGCTGTCGGACTCCAAGCTGGAGAAGATCCTCAACGGCGAGGCCGCGGACGGCTGGCAGCTCAAGGCCATCACCGGCGCGGACGTCAAGGGCCGGGTCGGACCGGGCGGCGTCGACGGGCTGCTGGTGACCTTCGAACGACCGGTCTGATGGCCCTCCCCCCGTTCCACCTGGCCATCCCGGTGGACGACATCGACGCGGCCCGGCGCTTCTACGGCGAGGTGCTCGGGTTCCCGCGGGGCCGCTCCGCCGAGGCCTGGACGGACTGGGACGTACACGGCCACCAGGTCGTCACGCACCGGGTGGCGCGACACCCCGGCTCGGCGGGCACGAGCGAGGTGGACGGCCACGCCGTCCCGGTCCCGCACTTCGGCGTGGTCCTGCCGGTGCCGGAGTTCGAGGCGCTGGCCGAGCGGGTGCGGGCGGCCGGGATCCGGTTCGTGATCGAGCCGTACGTCCGGTTCGCGGGCGAGCCCGGCGAGCAGCACACGATGTTCTTCCGGGACCCGGCCGGGAACGCGTTGGAGTTCAAGGCCTTCGCCGATCCGTCGCAGCTGTTCGCGGGGTAGGGCGATGGCCGGGGTCGAGGACGTCCACGAGCTCGCGGCCGGGATGCCGCACGTCACGGTGGTGCACGGGTCGAAGGAGAACCCGGTCTACCAGGTGGGCGGGAAGTCGTTCGTGTTCTTCCGGACCCCGCGCCCGGACGCCGTCGACCCGGACACCGGCGAGCGGTACACCGACGTGATCGTGCTCTGGGTCGGCGGCGAGGAGGACAAGCTCGCGCTGCTCGCCCAGCCGCCGTTCTTCACCACCCCGCACTTCGACGGCCACCCGTCGGTGCTGGTCCGGGCCTCGCGGCTGGGCGAGATCAGCCGGGAGGAGCTGGCGGAGGTGGTGCAGGACGCGTGGCTCGCCCGAGCCTCACCCGCCCGCGCCCGGAGGTGGCTGGCGACGCAGCGCCTCGACGATCAGGTCGAGTAGCTCGGCGGGGTCGTTCGTGCTGCCCATGGCCCCGCGGCTGATCGCCTCGGCGTCGTGGGCCGGGTCGGCGGAGGACGAGTACACGACGAACGGGGTCCGCACCCCGGCGCCGCGGAGCCGCTCGAGCAGGTCGTAGCCCGCGGCCGGGTCGTCGGCGCGGGACATGTCGGACACGATCACGTCGAACGGCGCCGAGCGCATGACCGCCTGGACGGCCTGCTCCGTCGAGGTCGCCTGCTCCAGCAGCATGCCGAGCCGGATGAGCGTCTCACGCTCGTGTCCGTTGCGGGCGGGCTGGTCGTCCACCCAGAGCACCCGGGGCGGGCTGGACCGCGCGGTGACGGCGGCGGCGCCCGCCTCGACCCGGGAGCCCGCGGCCAGGGCGTCCAGCGGGGTCGACTTGTCGGCGGCCGCGTTCTGCAGCGCGCCGGCCGCCGCGGCCCGCGCGGCCGTGCTGATCTCGACCCCACCCGCCTTGACCGACACGGTCCCGCTGGTCAGCAGCGTGCCGATCGGCCCGCGGAAGGTCCACACGACGAACGCGACGACGGCGGGCCAGGCCAGCGTGCCCAGCGCCTGCACCACGAGGGTGGCGATCTCCACAACGGATCGTTCGCCGCCGGTGCCCGCGGGGTTACGCTCCGCGCGTGACCGAGCTCGTACACCGCGACACCACTGCAGGCGTCGCGACGATCACCCTGGACTCCCCCGCCAACCGCAACGCCCTGTCGCGGCAGCTGCGCCGCGAGCTGACCGACCATCTCGACGCGGCCATCGCCGACCCCACCGCGCGAGTGATCGTGTTGACCCACACCGGATCCGTCTTCTGCGCGGGCATGGACCTCAAGGAGTCCCGCGGGGCGAGCGCGGACGACCAGGGGGTCACCGAGGTCCCCCGGATCCTCGAGACACTGTGGACCTCGCCGACGCCGGTCGTCGCGAAGCTGCACGGGGCGGCCCGCGCGGGCGGGGTGGGGATGGTCGCGGCGTGCGACATCTCCGTCGCCGCGCAGACGGTCACGTTCGCGTTCACCGAGGTCCGGCTCGGGCTGATCCCCGCGGTGATCTCCGTCCCGGTGCTGCCGCGGCTGAGTCCCCGTGCGGCACAGGAGCTCCTCCTCACCGGCGAGACCTTCGACGCCGCCCGCGCCGCCGAGATCGGGCTGCTGACCCGCGCGGTCGCGGACGTGGACGCCGAGGTGGCCCGGTACGTCGAGATGCTCCGGCTCGGCGCGCCCGCCGCCCTCGCCGGGACCAAGGACCTGCTGCTGCGCGCGCGGCCCGCGTCCATGAGCGAGGACTTCGCCGAGATGAACGCCCTCTCCGCGCGCTACTTCGCGGGCGAGGACGGCCAGGAGGGCATCCGCGCCTTCGCCGAGAAGCGCCCACCCCGCTGGGTCACCGACCTCGCCTGAACCCCCGGCCCCCGCCGCCGGACGGACGTACCCTGAGAGCGTGCAGGCTCCCCCGTCCCCCGAACTGGACCGCGTCCTCGACGTGCTCGCGGGCCGCCCGCTCGTCGCGCTCACCGGGGCGGGCCTGTCCACCGACTCCGGGATCCCGGACTACCGCGGCCCGGACTCGCCGCTGCGCCGCCCGATGACCTACGGCGAGTTCGTCTCCGGGCCCGCCGCGCAGCGCCGGTACTGGGCGCGCAGCCACGTCGGGTGGGCCCGGATGCGCAGGGCCGCACCGAATCCCGGACACCTCGCGCTCACCGAGCTGGAGCGCCGCGGCAGGCTGCGCGGCCTGATCACCCAGAACGTCGACGGTCTCCACGAGGAGGCGGGCAGCCGCGCGCTGATCACCCTGCACGGCCGCATCGCGGACGTGGTCTGCCTGTTCTGCAAGGAGATCACCTCGCGCACGGTGCTCCAGGAGCGCTTCGAGGAGGCCAACCCCGGCTTCGCCGACGCCGTGGGCCCGGAGATCGAGACCGCCCCGGACGGGGACGCGGTGCTGGAGCAGACGGACGGGTTCCGGCTCGTCGCCTGCACCCGCTGCGACGGACCGCTGAAGCCGGACGTGGTGTTCTTCGGCGAGAACGTGCCCAGGGACCGGGTCGCGCGGGCCTACGCGATGGTGGACGCGCTCGTCCCGAGCGGCGGTGCGCTGGTGGTCGCGGGCTCGTCGTTGACGGTGATGTCCGGGCTGCGGTTCGTCAAGCACGCGGCGAAGCACGGGGTGCCGGTGGTGATCGTCAACCGCGGCGAGACCCGCGGCGACCCCCACGCCGTCCTCCGCCTGCACGCGGGCACCTCCGAGGTCCTCTCCGCCCTGGCGGGCGCCACCCCGGAGCCCGCCGAGGACACCCCGATCCCACAGTGGCGCGACCTCGCCCCCTGACCCCGCCCGGGGCACCCACGAGTCCCCCGCCCCCGACGGGTGAGTCGGACGTCCGTGGGCGGACTCACCTTTCCGCGAGGCGGACTCCGCGGGCCTACCGGCGGCGGCGGAGGGCGTCCACCAGCGTGCCCGCCACCCGGTCCGCCAGGCCCGCGACCAGCCAACACAGCGGCAGCAGCACGACGATCGCGAGCGCGACCTGGAGAGGGAAGGCGAGCTGGGTGAGCCACAGCTCCAGCGCGTCCCACCAGTCCGCGATCGCCCTCGTCATGCGTCACACGGTAGCGGCGCCGAGCGCGCGTTAAGTTCACGGGTATGTTCGCCGTGTACGCCGCAGAGCCCAACGCCGACGCTCCGCTCGACTCGCTGACCGTCGGCGAGCGCCCCGAGCCCGAGGTCCCGGACGGCTGGGTGAAGGTCAAGGTGACCGCCGCCAGCCTCAACATGCACGACCTGTGGACGCTGCGGGGGGTCGGCATCAAGCCCGACCAGTTCCCGATGATCCTCGGCTGTGACGGCGCCGGGGTGCTCGAGGACGGCACCGAGGTCGTCCTGCACTCGATCATCGGCGACCCGACGTGGAGCGGGGACGAGACGCTCGACCCGAAACGCACGCTGCTCACCGAGAAGCACCAGGGCGCGTTCGCCGACCACATCGTCGTCCCGGCCCGCAACGCCGTCCCCAAGCCCGCGGGGGTGACCGCGAGCCAGGCCGCCGTCATGGGCACCGCGTGGCTCACCGCCTACCGGATGCTGTTCACCAAGTCCGGGCTGATGCCGGGGCAGACGATGCTCGTCCAGGGAGCCTCCGGAGGGGTGTCCACGGCGCTCGTCCAGCTCGGTCGGGCCGCCGGGATGACCGTCTGGGTGACCGGACGCACCGAGGAGAAGCGCGATCTCGCCGAGAAGCTCGGCGCGCACGCGGTGTTCGAATCGGGCGCCCGGCTGCCCGGCAAGGTCGACGCCGTGTTCGAGTCCGTCGGCGAGGCCACCTGGAAGCACTCGATGCGGGCCCTGCGACCGGGTGGCGTGATCGTCTGCTGCGGGTCCACCTCCGGCCCCAACCCCGGCGCCGACCTGCAGCGACTCTTCTTCCTCCAGCTGAGCGTCATCGGCTCCACGATGGGCACCCGGCAGGAGCTGGCGGACCTGCTGACCTTCGTCGCGAACGCCGGGATCAGCCCCGAGATCGGCCTGGAGCTGCCCCTCGAACGCGCCGAGGAGGGCTTTCGCGCGATGCTCGACGGGGATACAGCGGGCAAGATCGTGTTCACTCACTGACACGGGTAACGTTGCTGTGCGTCCGTTTTCCTCGTTCCTTGAGGCATTCGGGCGGACGAGCAAGTACAGTCGGTCATCGTGCCTGAGCCATACAGTCCCACGGCGCCGGGATTTCGCGGTCGGACCGCGACCGTCCCGGCGCCGCGAGTTCCCGGTCTCGTCGAGTTGCTCGACCGGGTCGAGCGCGCCGTCGCGGCGTCGCTCGTCCCGGCGACCTCGGCACAGGGTGTCAGCCGAGACGGCTGGCGCGTCCTGCTGATGCTCGCCCGCGGCGGTGGCCGCAGCATGGGTGAGATCGCCTCCCACACCGCGCTCCCCGCCCCCACCGCCACCCGCGTCGTCGACCGGCTGGTGTCGGACGGCCACGCCTACCGGCAGAACGACCCCGTGGACCGAAGACGGGTGCTGGTGCATCTCGCCGCGGGCGGTCGTGAGGTCGTCGAGCGCGTGTGCGGGAGCATCGAACGCCGGGTCGGCGCCGCCCTCGGTGCCCGCCGGACCCCCGAACGCGTCCAGCTCGCCCAGCTCCTCGAAGACCTGGCCACCCCGGCCGACGACGACCTCTAGCTCCCCGGTCTCCCCCAGAGCCCCACTCCCCGGCTCCCCGGTTCACCAGCGAGCCGCACCTACTTCTTCGGCTTCTCCGCACTCGAGTCCGTCGACAGCGCCGCGACGAAGGCCTCCTGCGGAACCTCGACCCGACCGATCGTCTTCATCCGCTTCTTGCCCTCCTTCTGCTTCTCCAGCAGCTTGCGCTTGCGGCTGATGTCACCGCCGTAGCACTTCGCGAGCACGTCCTTGCGGATCGCTCGGATGGTCTCGCGCGCGATGATGCGCGACCCGACCGCGGCCTGGATCGGCACCTCGAACTGCTGCCGCGGGATCAGCTCGCGCAGCTTGGCGGCCATGGTCGTGCCGTAGCCGTACGCCGAGTCCTTGTGCACGATGGCCGAGAACGCGTCCACCGGCTCGCCCTGCAGCAGGATGTCCACCTTGACCAGGTCGGACTGCTGCTCGCCCGCCTCCTCGTAGTCCAGCGAGGCGTAGCCGCGGGTGCGGGACTTCAGCGCGTCGAAGAAGTCGAAGATGATCTCCGCGAGCGGCATGGTGTAGCGCAGCTCCACGCGGGTCTCGGACAGGTAGTCCATCCCGCCGAGCTGCCCGCGCCGGGACTGGCAGAGCTCCATGATCGCGCCGATGAACTCCGACGGCGCCAGGATCGTCACCTTGACGATGGGCTCGTGGATCTCGGCGACCTTGCCCGTGGGCCAGTCCGACGGGTTGGTGACGGTCAGCTCGGTGCCGTCGTCGGTGCGCACGCGGTAGACGACGTTCGGCGCGGTGGAGATGAGGTCCAGGTCGTACTCGCGCTCGAGCCGGTCCCGGGTGATCTCCAGGTGCAACAGCCCGAGGAAGCCGCAGCGGAAGCCGAAGCCCAGCGCCGCGGAGGTCTCCGGCTCGTAGGTCAGCGCGGCGTCGTTGAGCTGCAGCTTGTCCAGCGCCTCGCGCAGGTCCGGGTACTGCGAGCCGTCCACCGGGTAGAGCCCGGAGTAGACCATCGGCCGGGGCTCGCGGTAGCCGGTCAGCGGGGTGGTGGCGCCGTGCCGCTGGGACGTGACGGTGTCGCCGACCTTGGACTGCCGGACGTCCTTCACCCCGGTGATCAGGTAGCCGACCTCGCCGACCCCCAGGCCCACGCTGGGCTTGGGGTCCGGCGAGACGATGCCGACCTCGAGCAGCTCGTGCGTGGTGCCGGTGGACATCATCTTGATCCGCTCGCGCGGGGTGATCTTGCCGTCCACCACCCGGATGTAGGTGACGACGCCGCGGTAGGTGTCGTAGACGGAGTCGAAGATCATCGCGCGGGCCGGGGCGTCCGGGTCGCCGACGGGGGCGGGGATCTGCTTGACCGCCTCGTCCAGCAGCGCCTCGACGCCCGTACCGGTCTTCGCGCTGACCCGCAGCACGTCCTCCGGCTCGCAGCCGATGATGTGCGCGATCTCCGCCGCGTACCGGTCCGGGTCCGCCGCGGGCAGGTCGATCTTGTTGAGGACCGGGATGATCGTGAGGTCCTTGTCCAGCGCCAGGTAGAGGTTCGCCAGCGTCTGCGCCTCGATCCCCTGCGCGGCGTCGACCAGCAGGATCGCGCCCTCGCAGGCCTCCAGCGCCCGGGAGACCTCGTAGGTGAAGTCGACGTGCCCGGGGGTGTCGATGAGGTGCAGCACGTGCTCCTCGCCGCCGACGGTCCACGGCAGCCGGACGTTCTGCGCCTTGATCGTGATGCCGCGCTCGCGCTCGATGTCCATCCGGTCGAGGTACTGCGCGCGCATGTCCCGTGCCTCGACGACCCCGGTGATCTGCAGCATCCGGTCGGCCAGCGTCGACTTGCCGTGGTCGATGTGGGCGATGATGCAGAAGTTCCGGATGCGCTCCGGCGGGGTGAAGGTGCGGTCGGCGTAGCTCGTCACTCAGGAGTCCATTCCGGTACGGGGATCCTTTCCATCGTCCCACGTGGGGTGTATCGCCCGTGCAGGTGCGGTGTGTGTGAGGCGGACCACCGCGGGGTACAGAGCGCCATGGACTCCGTGAGCTCCGGCACGCCCGCCTCCCCCCGCTCCGAGGCACACGCCGCGGCACCCACCGGCCCCGGTCCCGATCCGGCGGCGGACCCGGCGACCCACGAGCTGCCGCGAGACGAGCAGCGCACGCAGCAGCTGCCCGTGCAGGGCGACGTCCCGCGCACCGGCGAGCCCGGGTCCTGGGTGGGGAGCCCGGTCCACGGTCGCGGCGGCGGCACGCTCGGCACCCTGTCCGAGGTGGTCGACGGGCCGGACGGCAGCCCGTGGGGTGTGGTCCGCAAGCGGCTCGGCGGCACGCGGCTCGTGCCCCTGGCAGGCGCCGTCCCCGGCGACGGCGGCGTGACCGTCCCGATCGACCGGCGCACCCTGCGCTCGGCCCCCGGCCGCACCGAACCGGACGCCGAGCTCGCGCACCACTACACCTCCCGCGGAGCGCTGAGCGCCGCGCAGGAGTACCAGCACGAACGCTTCGGTGGGCTCAAGATCGGGTCCGCGTTCTTCGGCTGGCTGGTCGCGGTCGGCCTGACGGTGCTGCTCGCCGCGCTGGCCACCCTCGTCGTCCGGCTGGCGGGGATCACCCCGGACCTCGGCGGCGCCCCGGGCCAGGACCCGCGGATGCTGGGCCTGACCGGCGGCATCGTGGCCATCGCCGTGATGCTGGTGGCGTACGCGGCGGGCGGGTACGTCGCGGGCAGACTCGCCCGGTTCGACGGCGCGCGCAACGGCTTCGCCGTCTGGGCCATGGGGCTCGTCGTCACCGCCGCGGTCACCATCGCCACGGCGGTCACCGGCAGCACGGACTCGATCTTCGCGGCCCTGCGGGTGCCCGGGATCGCGTTGTCCGACACCGCCTTCAGCTGGACCGGCGTGCTGTCGCTGCTGATCGTCGCCGTCGTGGCGCTGGTCGGGGCGATCGCCGGGGGCAAGGCGGGCGAGCGCTACCACCGCCGCGTCGACCGGGCGGCCGAACAGGCGATCTGAGCCGACCCCGTTCCGCACGAACGGCACTCTTGTGCGCTAGGTCCGCACGAGAGTGCCGTTCGTGTCAAACGGTGCCGTCCCACTCGTCCAGTGGGGCGGGGTGCCAGCGCCACGTCTCGAGCCGGGGGCGATCGCCCAGCGCCGCCCGGCCGTTGGCCCACCGCAGGGTGGGCCAGGAGCGCTGGTCGTGCGGCGCCCAGGGGAACAGCCTGCGCAGGACGTGGTGCGCGAGGGAGACGTCCGGTTCGAAGGCGAGGCCGAGACCGCGTGCGGCGTCGTCGGTGTGGATCAGCAGCTCGTCGCAGGCCATCGCCGCGAACCCGGACGGGTCCGGCGACCCCGCGGGATGGAAGCCGCGGGTGTGCTCGTCGCAGGCGTCGATCGTGGCGGCCAGGACGGTCGCCCCGGAGCGAACGACGCCGAGCAGCGCCTGCGGTGGCCGGTCCGCGCGGACCTTCACCTCCAGCGCGTCGTTCAGGGTCCGGCCGCCGACGAGGTCCGCGGCGTAGAAGTGCAGGCTCTCGGCCATGTGCGCGACGACCTCGGACACCGTCCACTCCAGACTCCCGGCTCGCACCGACCAGTCCCGCCCGGCCGCGCCCGCGAGGAGCCCGGTGCAGGCGGCGGCCGCGGAACGCACGTCGTCGCTTCGCATCCGGACACGGTAGGAGCCCGAGACCCTCAGCGCACGCTCTCGCCGGTCGCCTCGTCGACGGCACCCCGCCGGACCCGGGGGTCGGGCCGCGGTTCCAGCGGTGCGGGGACCCCGGCGTCCCCCGGCCCCTCCCGCAACCACAGGGTGACGGCCTCGTGCGGCGCGATCCGCTCGCCCG
Organism: Pseudonocardia xishanensis; assembly: GCF_039541715.1. Classification (NCBI taxonomy): domain Bacteria; kingdom Bacillati; phylum Actinomycetota; class Actinomycetes; order Pseudonocardiales; family Pseudonocardiaceae; genus Pseudonocardia; species Pseudonocardia xishanensis. Next base: position 52,881 of record NZ_BAABGT010000123.1, on the reverse strand, counting down.
CCGCGGGCTTCTGCTCGGTGACGACGTGGGCGGCCGAGTCCGGCCGGAGCCGCCTGCGCAGCTCCGGATCGGCGGCCAGCGGGTGCAGCCGGTGCTCGGCGAGCCGGGCGCGGGCCTCCCGCCACGTCATCCCGACGACGTCCGGCACCTCCACCAACGCCCCCGTGGCGACCCGGGCCATCTCGTCCACGGCCTCCGCGAGCACGGGTTCCACGGCGGGCTCCTCGTCCAGGTCTCGCCACTTCTCCCACGCGGACTGCCTGCTGACGCCGAGCCGGGTCGCGATCTCCGCCCACGACCGCCGCGCCCGCCGCGCGTCCCGGACCGCCTCCAGCTCCTCGCGGTCCAGCTCGCGGCGCAGCGAGCCGATGTCCGACAGCGCCTCGAGGGCCGCCTCGCCCGTGCGGCCGCGCCGAACCACCCGTTCCCAGGCCGCTCGCCAGTCCATGACTGTCAGGTTAGCCTGACACGCTTCCGGTGGCCAGGTCCGCGCATCGGGGGAAGCATCGGGTCGACCGCGACCATCTGGAGGGCCCATGTCCGTCACCCCACTGCCCACACCCGACCGCGCCGAGGCCGCCCGCGCCGTGCTCGCCGCGAAGAAGCGCCTGGGACTGCGCTGGGCGAAGATCGCCGAGACCGTCGGGAGGTCGGTGGAGTGGTCCACCTCCGCCCTGCTCGGCCAGCAGCCGCTCAGCCGGGAACAGGCCGAGGCCGTCGGCACGCTGCTGGACCTCACCGCCGACGTCGTCGACGCCCTGACGCTGCCCCCGGTGCGCGGCGCCGCAGCCGTCGACACCACGGACCCGCTGGTCTACCGCCTGACCGAGGTCGTCCAGGTCTACGGCGCCACCATCTCCGAGCTGGTGCGCGAGGAGTTCGGCGACGGCATCGTCAGCGCCATCGACTTCGAGATGGACCTCGAGCGCGTGCCGGACCCGAAGGGCGACCGCGTCCGGATCACGCTGAACGGGAAGTTCCTGCCCTACCGCGTGTGGTGAGCCCGGTCGTCCGCGGTGGGCGAAAACGCGTAGCCGATGAGTTCCGGGGGCGGATAGCGTCTGTCCCTACATGCGAGATCCGCGTGTAGACCCATCGCTTGGAGTTCCGGCATGACCGCGCACGACGCGCCTCCCACCCCGGCGGTCACCACCCGCGCCGCCTCGACGGTGATCTGGCTGCTGGTCGGCTCGGCGTTCGTGATGATCCTCAACGAGACCATCATGAGCGTGGCGCTTCCCGTGCTGGTGGTCGACCTCGATGTCCCCGTGGGCACGGCCCAGTGGCTGACCAGCGGGTTCCTGCTCACGATGTCGGTGATCATCCCGATCACCGGCTTCCTGCTGCAGCGGCTGACCCCGCGCACCGTCTACCTCATGTCGATGACGCTGTTCAGCCTCGGCACCCTGATCTCGGCGGTCTCGCCGGGCTTCGGGCTGCTGCTGGTCGGCCGGATCGTGCAGGCGCTCGGCACCGCGGTCATGATCCCGCTGCTGATGACGTCGGTGATCCGGCTCGTGCCCGCGGACCAGCGCGGCGCGAAGATGGGCATGATCAGCCTGGTCATCGCGGTGGCCCCGGCCATCGGGCCCACCATCTCCGGCGTCATCCTGTCGTTCCTGAGCTGGCGCTGGATGTTCCTGTGCGTGCTACCGATCGCGCTGATCGCCCTCGCGGCCGGCGCGGTGTTCCTCAAGCTGGACGGCGAGACCCGCGCCATCCGGCTGGACTGGCTGTCGGTGGTCCTGTCCGCGCTCGCCTTCGGCGGCCTCGTCTTCGGCCTGTCGACGATCGGTGAGGCGGCCCGCGGCGAGGCGGCGGTGCCGCCGTGGCTGCCGATCGTCGTCGGGGTCGCCGCGATGGCACTGTTCGTGCTCCGCCAGCTGCGGCTGCAGCGGACCGGCAACCCGCTGCTGGACATGCGGCCCTTCACCCACCGGGTGTTCTCGGTGGCGCTGGGCCTGTCGGTCCTCGGCATGATGTCGCTGTTCGGCGTGTTGATCCTGCTGCCGCTGTTCATGCAGGACGTGCTGAAGGTGTCGGCGTTCGTCACCGGGATCGCGGTGCTGCCGGGCGGGCTGGTGATGGGTCTGTTGGGCCCGTTCGTCGGCAAGCTCTACGACCGGGTCGGCGCGCGGCCGCTCGTGCTGCCCGGCGTCGCGGTGCTGGCGCTGGCGCTGTGGGGCTTCGCCCTCGTCGTCGGTGAGGGCACGCCGGTGCTCGTCCTGGTCGGGCTGCACATCGTGCTGGTCATGGGCCTGTCGTTCATGCTCACCCCGTTGATGACGGACGCGCTGGGCAGCCTGCCCGGCGAGATCGACTCGCACGGCAGCGCCATCCTGGCCACGCTCCAGCAGGTCGCGGGGGCGGCGGGCACGGCGCTGTTCGTCACGCTGATGGTGCTGTTCGCCTCCACCCCGGACGTGGCCGCGGACGCCACCGGGACCCACGCCGCGTTCCTCTGCGCGGCGATCATCGGCACGATCGCGATCCCCTTCTCCCTGCTCGTGGGCGGGAAGAAGAAGGAGTCGGTCTCGGCCTGAGCCGGAGCCCCACCCCCCGACCTGCACGAACGGCACTCTTGTGCGGTAGGTCCGCACAAGAGTGCCGTTCGTGCGTTTCAGGCGAGGCGGGTCATGTCCACCGTGACGTCGAGGGCCTCGGCGCTGCCGCCGGAGTAGATGCCCTTGAGCGGGCTCACGTCCGCGTAGTCGCGGCCGACCGCGACCCACACGTGCCGGGCGCCGATCGGGATGCCGTTGGTCGGGTCGAAGCCCCACCAGGCGCCGGTGCGGGCCTCGATCCAGGCGTGGGACTGGCCGGAGACGGTGTCGCCGACCTTCACGTCCTTCTTCGGCAACAGGTACCCGGACACGTACCGGGCCGGGATCCCCATCTCGCGCAACAGGACCAGGGTCAGGTGTGCGTAGTCCTGACAGACGCCCTTGCCCGCGGCCCAGGCGTCCTTCGCGCTGGTGTGCACGCCGGTCGTCCCGGACTGGTAGGTCATCGTGTCCTTGACCCACTCGCAGGCGGCGAGGACGGCGTCGGCGGGCTCCTGGCCCTTCTTGAGCTGCGTGGCGATCCTGGCCAGCTCGGGGTCACGGCTGACGTAGTCGGTGAACTCGAGCATCTCGGTGTAGCGGTCCCGGATGGGCTCCGACGCCAGCTGCTCCCAGTCCGTCTCCCGCAGCGGTTCGCTGTCGTCCCCGGTCTCGACGACCGACGTCCCCGTGACCAGCAGCTCCGTGTGCGGGGCGTGCAGGTCGAACGCGGTGACCTGGGTGCCCCAGTAGTCCTCGTAGCGGTACGACCGCGTGGCGGGCACCGTCTCCACCCGGCTGACGATCACGTTCTGGTGCTGGTCGCTGCGCGGGGTCAGCCGCACCTCGTTGTAGGTCTCCAGGACCGGGGAGCTGTACTTGAAGCCCGTCTCGTGGACGACCCTGATGCGCCAGCCCATCTCAGACCACCTCCGGTGCGGTCCACGCGACCCAGGGGGCGGCGTGGAAGAACTGCAACGAGACGGCCTCGCCGACCTCACGGATGCACTCCTGCAGGCCCTCGAGCTGGGACGGCAGGTCGTCCAGGAGCTCCTCCGGGCGGAGGAACTCCAGCTCGCTGCGGGCCCGGCCGAGCAGGCGCAGCGCCTCGGCCTTCGCCCCGACGCGGGCGGTGGGCCGGTTGTCCAGCTGCTGCAGGCACGTCTCCGCCTCGCGCAGCGCGTGGAACACCGACCGCGGGAACAGCCGGTCCATCAGCATGAACTGCACGACCCGCACCGCGTCGACGGCGCCGCGGTAGGTCCGCAGGTACGTGTCCTGCGCGCCCGCCGAGCGCAGCACGGACAGCCAGCCGGGCGAGCTCATCCGATCCGTCGCCCGGCTCATCAGCAGCCGCACCACCATGTCGACGCGCTCGACGCTCTGCCCGAGCAGGTAGAACCGCCAGGAGTCGTCCCGGCTCATCGTCGACGCCGCGAACCCCGAGAACATCGCCGCGCGGTCCTCGATGTAGCTGAAGAAGGCGTGCGGGCCCACCCAGCGGGCGTAGCGCTGGCGCTCCGGCACCGCGTTCCACGTGGCGTTGAGGCACTCGAACATCTCGCTGGAGACGACCTCGCGGGCGCCGCGGGCGTTCTCCCGCGCGCTGGTGATCGAGGAGACGATCGAGCCCGCGGTGTCCGCCGAGTAGCCCAGCAGCTCGGTGAGGGAGAAGGCGTCCAGGTGCTCGTCCGTGCCGGGGTCGACGCCCATCACGCCGAGCAGCCTGCGTGCGGCCAGGTCGACGTCGATGGTGGCGTCCTCGAGCAGCTGGTGCACCGAGACGTCCAGGATCCGAGCGGTGTCGTCCGCCCGCTCCACGTAGCGGCCGATCCAGTAGAGGGACTCGGCGTTCCGGGCCAGCATCAGGCGTCCCTCCCCTGCTGTTGCTGTTGCTGTTGCTGGTCGAGGGTGAGCTCCCGGCCCTGCTCGGCGGCCGGGCGGCTGTCGGGCGCCTTGCTCGCGATGCCCCGCTCCCCCAGCTCGCGCTCGGCCTCGGGGGCGCGGCTCGCGGCGAGCACCCAGGTGTCCTTGGACCCGCCGCCCTGGCTGGAGTTCACCACGAGCGAGCCCTTCGGCAGCGCCACCCGGGTCAGGCCGCCGGGCAGCACGAAGACGTCCTCGCCGTCGTTCACCGCGAAGGGCCGCAGGTCGACGTGGCGGGGCACCAGCCGGTCGTCCACCTTGGTCGGGACGGTGGACAGCTGCACGACGGGCTGGGCGATCCACCCGCGCGGGTCGTCCCGGATCGCCTTGCGCTGTTTCTGCAGCTCCTTGGGGCTCGCGTTCGGTCCGAACAGGATCCCGTAGCCCCCGGACCCCTCCACCGGCTTGATGACGAGCTGGTCGAGCGAGTCGAGGACCTCCTCGCGCTCGCCGTCCAGCCAGCAGCGCAGGGTGGTGACGTTCGGGATGATCGGCCGCTCGTCCAGGTAGTACTTGATCATCTGCGGGACGTAGGTGTAGACGAGCTTGTCGTCCCCCACCCCGTTGCCCACCGCGTTGGCGATCACCACGTTGCCCGCGCGCGCCGCGTTCATGATCCCGGCGACCCCGAGCACGCTGGTGGGCTTGAACTGCAGGGGGTCCAGGAAGTCGTCGTCGATCCGGCGGTAGACGACGTCCACGCGCTGCTCGCCCTCGGTCGTGCGCATGTAGACGACGTTGTCCCGGCAGAACAGGTCCCGGCCCTCGACCAGCTCCACACCCATCTGCCGGGCGAGCAGCGAGTGCTCGAAGTACGCGGAGTTGTAGACGCCGGGGGTCAGCACGACGACGTTCGGGTCGGCGACGTTCGGCGCGGCGGCGGCGCGCAGCGCGTGCAGCAGGTGGGTGGAGTAGTCCCCGACCTGACGGACCCGCTGGCGGGTGAACAGGTCCGGGAACACGCGTGCCATCGTGCGGCGGTTCTCCATCACGTAGGACACGCCGGAGGGGTTGCGGAGGTTGTCCTCCAGCACCCGGAACGTGCCCTCCTGGTCCCGGACCAGGTCGATGCCCGCGACGTGGATGCGCACGCCGTTCGGCGGGTTGAGCAGGTGGGCGGAGCGCTTGAAGTGCTCGCAGCTCGTGATCAGCCTGCGCGGGAGCACGCCGTCCCGGACGATCTGGGCGTCGTTGTAGACGTCCGCGAGGAAGGCCTCCAGGGCCTTGACCCGCTGCACGATCCCGCGCTGCAGCCGGGACCACTCGCTGGCGCTGATCACCCGCGGCACGATGTCCAGCGGGAACGGGCGCTCCTTGCCGGACAGGCTGAACGTGATGCCCTGGTCCATGTAGGCCCGGTCCAGGGCCTCGCTGCGGGCGCTGAGGTCGGCGGCGGCGGTGGGGGCGATCGCGTCGTGCAGCTGCCGGTACGGGGCGCGGACGCTGCCGTCGGCGTTGAACATCTCGTCGAACGCGTCCGGGTTGGGTCGGTCGGGTTCGAGATAGCCGTCGAACAGGGCCGACCCCGACTCGTGGCCGTTGGTCTCGGGGTCCGCCCCCGTGCGTGCTGGTCTGCGGTCCACTGCTCGGCTCACCGGGTCATCTTGACCGTTCGTCGCGGTGCGAGCCAGACGGAGCCGTGCTACGTCCGGGTTAACGGGCCGACCGGTGTGATCCGCGGTCGCGGTGATCACGCCCCGGGCCCCTGGTGTGCGACGATGGCCGCTCGCGCCCCGCGCGACACCCCCCTGTCGGGGCCCTGCGGAGGCGTCCGTGGCGGGGGCGTAGCATGTCCCGTCGAGTGCTCGGCGTGCTCGCTCGCGTGGGTGGGGGACCACCACGCAGGTCGCCGGAGCCCCGAGAACCCGAGACCCAGGAAGACTGAAGAGGCACACCAGCGTGGCGAACATCAAGTCCCAGATCAAGCGCGTCAAGACCAACGAGAAGGCCCGGCAGCGCAACAAGTCGGTGAAGTCCTCGGTGAAGACGGCGATCCGCAAGTTCCGCGAGGCGGCGGACTCGGGTGACACCGAGAAGGCCCTCGAGCTGCAGAAGGCCGCGGCCAAGGCGCTGGACAAGGCGGCCGGTAAGGGCGTCATCCACAAGAACCAGGCCGCCAACCGCAAGTCGTCGCTGGCCAAGCGGGCCGCGGCCCTCTCGGCCTGATCCTTCCGCGCCCGACGGGGCGCGGTGCACGCTCCCTCCAGAGCGTCTGACGACGGCGCTGCCCTTTCCCGTGGGGCAGCGCCGTCGTCGTGTCCGCGCCGGGGGCGCCCGTGATCGTTGCGAGTGGTCAGCCGGTGCCGCGGGCCTCGACGACCGCGAGCACGGCGCGTTCCAGCGCGTAGCCCGGGTCCGCCGCGGCACCCTTGACGTCCGCGTTCACCTGCGCGGTGGCGGCGATCGCGACGGCGAGCCCGGCAGGCCGCCAGGCCCGCACCTGGCCCTGGGCCTTGCGGATCTTCCACGGCGGCATGCCGAGGCTGCCCGCGAGCCGGTTCGGATCCCCGCGGCCCGCCGACCCGACCTTGGCCAGGGTGCGCACGGCGTCCGCCAGCGCGTCCGCCACCAGCACCGGGGCGACCCCCAGCACCAGGGCCCACCGCAGCGCCTCCAGCGCCCCGGACCGGTCCCCCGCGACGGCCTTGTCCGCCACCGCGAACCCGGTCGACTCCGCCCGTCCGCGGTGGTAGCGGCGCACCGCGGGCCCGTCCACCCGGCCACCGCTGTCCGCCACGAGCTGTCCGGTCGCGGCCGCCAGCTCGCGCAGGTCCGACCCGACGGCCTCGAGCAGCACCGACACGGCCTCCGCGGTGATGGTGCCCCCGGCCCGGCGCGCCTCGGACCGCACGAAGTCCGCCCGCTCCTCGGCGCGCCCGAGCTTGTCGCACCGGGTGACGACGGCACCCTTCCTGCGCAGGTCGTCCGCCAGCTGCTTGCCCCGCGCCCCGCCCGCGTGGGTGGCCACCAGCACGATCCCCTCCGCGGGCTCGTCCCCGTAGGCGAGGATCGCCGCGGCGAGGTCCTTGGCGGCCTCGTGCGCGCCCTGGACGACCACGACCCGGGACTCGGCGAACAGCGACGGGCTGAGGTGCCCGTTCAGCTCGCCGGGGGTGAGCTCGGACGGCCGGAAGCGACGCAGGTCGGTGTCGGGGTCCACCGCGCGCGAAGCCCGCACGATCTCCGCGATCGCCCGCTCGACCAGCAGCTCCTCCTCGCCGACGACGAGCTGCAGCGGGGCGGGGGCCTTGGTGGTCGGCGCGGTGGGCACGCCGCCATCGTCTCGCATCGCACCGACACTCCGCGACGCACCTCTGCGGGGTGACCCCGCTCCCAGATGGCGGAACGACCTGGCCGACGGCTCACGGCGTGCCGTAACGTGGGCGACATCCGGATCATCCGGGCGCCCGCCCTCCGTGGGGCCGGGCACAACTGAACATGGCTCATCCAGAGGGGCAGAGGGAACGGCCCGTTGAAGCCCCGGCAACCGGCGTCGCTTGATCCGCGCGTCACACGTTCTTCGTGTGCGCCCGTCGACGAACCAGGTGCCAATTCCGGCCCGCGCCCGCGGGACAGATGAGGAGATCTGATGACTCTCGCTGCTGACACCCCTGCCACGACCTCGTACGATCTGGGCTCCGCGCGCGCCCTCTCCTGTCGCGAGTGCGGCGCCGAGGCCCCGCTTGCCGCGGAGTTCGCGTGTGCGCGGTGCTTCGGCCCGCTGGAGATCGCGTACGACTTCCCGGAGATCACCCGCGCGTCCATCGAGGCGGGGCCCAAGTCCATCTGGCGCTACCAGGACCTGCTCCCCGTCCCCTCGGACGTGCGGTCCCACCCCAACACCGAGCCCGGCCTCACCCGCCTCATCGAGGCCGACCGGCTGGCCGCCGAGCTCGGCGTCCGCAAGCTGTGGATCAAGGACGACACCGGCAACCCCACCCACTCCTTCAAGGACCGGGTCGTGGCCGTGGCCCTGGCCGCGGCCCGTGAGCTGGGCTTCTCCGTCCTCTGTTGCCCGTCGACCGGCAACCTGGCCAACGCGGTGGCCGCCGCCGCGGCGCGCGCGGGCTGGGACTCGGTGGTGCTGATCCCGTCCAACCTGGAGCAGGCGAAGATCACCACGACCGCGGTGTACGGCGGCACGCTGCTCGCGGTCGACGGCAACTACGACGACGTGAACCGGCTCGCCACCGAGCTGGCCGCCGAGCACGAGGACTGGGCGTTCGTGAACGTCAACGTCCGCCCGTACTACGCCGAGGGCTCCAAGACCCTGGGCTACGAGGTCGCCGAGCAGCTCGGCTGGCGGCTGCCGGACCAGATCGTCATCCCGGTCGCCTCCGGCTCGCAGCTGACCAAGGTGGACAAGGGCTTCGGCGAGTTCGTGAAGCTCGGCCTGGTCGAGGACAAGCCCTACAGGATCTTCGGTGCGCAGGCCGCGGGCTGCTCGCCCGTCGCGACCGCGTTCGAGGAGGGCCACGACTTCATCCAGCCGGTCAAGCCGGACACGATCGCCCGCTCGCTGGCGATCGGCAACCCGGCGGACGGGCCGTACGTCCTGGACGCCGTCCGCCGCACCGGCGGTGCGGTCGGCCACGTGACGGACGACGAGGTGCGCGCAGGCATCCGGCTCCTCGCCCGCACGGAGGGCGTGTTCGCCGAGACCGCGGGAGGCGTGACCGTCGCGACCGCCCGGAAGCTCATCGAGGCGGGTCTGATCGACCGGGACGCCGAGACCGTCCTGCTCATCACGGGTGACGGCCTCAAGACCCTCGACGCCGTGTCCGGCGAGGTCGGCCCCACCGCGACCGTGCCGTCGACCAGCAAGGCGGTCCGCGAGGCGCTCGAGAACCGCTGAGACCGCCGGGACGACGACCCGACACACCAGGCTCCGCCACCGGGCCCGGGGACACGGTCCCCGGGCCCGGTCGCGTTCGCGGGCCCGGTCGCGGGCCGGGTCACGGTCGCGGGAGCGAGCCGGGGTCCGTTCGTGGGTCCGGGGCGACGCCGAGCCTCGCGGGGCGGGCAGCGGGTCCCCGCGCTCGACGAGCTCGTCCCCGGCCGTGAGTGCGATGTCCCCGTCGCGGTCGGTGCGCCGCACCGCGATCCCGGCGCCGCCGAGCAGGTCCATCAACCCCGGGTTGGGGTGCCGGTAGGTGTTGCCCGCCCCGACGCTGACCAGCACTGCCCGCGGCGCGACGGCGGCGAGGAACTCTCGGCTGGTGTAGCGGGAGCCGTGGTGCGGCATCTTGAGCACCTCCGCGCGCAGATCGGCCCCGCTCGCGAGCAGCTGCGCCTGGGCCTCCAGCTCGATGTCGCCGGTGAGGAGGATCCGCCCGGCGGGCGTCGTCGCGCGCACGACCACGGACGTGTTGTTCACCGCGGTCCCGTCCTCGCCGTCCACCGGCTCGGCCTCGGCAGGCGCGAGCACCTCCAGGGTGAGCTCCGGCCAGACCACCCGACGGCCCGCGGTGAGCTCGACCAGCCCCGTCCCCGCCTCCCGGGCCTGCGCGGAGATCCGGCGCACCGCGGACTCCGGATCGTGCGACGGGCCCAGCGCGATCCCGCCCGCGGGCCGCCCGCGCAGGGCTCCGGCCAACCCTCCGATGTGGTCCGCGTGCAGGTGGCTGAGCACCACGAGGGCGACGGCGTCGACGCCGAGCCTGCGCAGGCACCCGTCGACGGGACCGTCTGCCGGGCCCACGTCGACGAGGACGGCGCGCCCCGGTTCACCGGTGGCGAGCACGATCGCGTCCCCCTGCCCGACGTCGCAGGCCACGGCCACCCAGCCCGCAGGCGGCCACCCCGGCCGCACGATCCGGGTGGGCAGCAGGACCAGCGCGAGACCGACGACGACCGCCAGCACGAGCAGCCGGGACCGCCGGTACCGGAAGGCGATCACCAGGGCGAGCAGCACCGCCGCGAGCAGCCCGGCGCCGATCGGCCCGGCCGGCCACGGCACGACACCGCCCGGCACCGCGGCGGCCCGGTCCGCCACGACCACCATCCACCCGACCGCGGGGCCCGCGACCCCCGCGCAGGCCGCGGCCAGGGCCGGGCTCCAGGGCGACACCACGGCGGCGAGCACCCCGAGCACCGTCGCCGGTGCCACGGCAGGCACCACGAGCAGGTTCGCGGGCACCGTGACCAGGCCGACCTGCCCGTTCAGCCCGGCGATGAGCGGTGCCGTCGCCAGGCAGGCGGCCGCGGGCACCACCAGCAGCTCCGCCACCCCGAGGGGCACCCGCCTGCGCTGCAGCGCCGCCGCCCAGCTCGGCGCGACGAGCACGAGCGCCCCGGTGGCCAGCACCGAGAGCGCGAAACCCGCGTCCACCGCCAGGGCCGGATCGACGAGCAGCAGTACCAGGACCGCCGCGGCCAGTGCGGGCACCGCGCTGCGCCCCCGACCCAGCCCGAGCGCGAGCAGCACGACCAGGCCCATCACCGCGGCCCGCACCACGCTCGGGGAGGGACGGGCCAACACCACGAACCCGACGACCGCGAGGGCGGCCGCGCCCGCCGCGAGCCGGGGGTCGGCCCGCAGCAGCCTGCCCACCGCGAGCACCGCCCCGCCGATGATCACGAGGTTCGCGCCGCTGACCGCCGTGAGGTGGGTGAGACCGGCCGCGCGGAAGTCCTCCTCGACCTCCGCGGTCTGGTGCCGGGTGTCGCCGACCGCGAGCCCGGGCAGCAGGCCCGCCGAGGACTCCGGCAGCACTCCGGCCGCGGCCTGCAGGCCGTCTCGCAGAGTGCCCGCCGCCGACTGCCACCACGGCGCGGGGCCCACCGCCGTCGGAGCGCCGCGGACCCGCAGGACGGCGACCGTGAGGTCGCTGCGCTGGGCGGGAGCGAGCAGACCCTCGGCGACCGCCTCCTGGCCCGGCAGCAACCCGGTCCATCCCGGAGCCGGGGCGAGGAGCAGGACCCGTCCGCCGGTGCGCCACTCCCCCGCCCCCGACACCGCGCCGACCAGCTCCGCGGGCACGAGCACGCGCGGCTCGCCCGGGACCGGGCTGCGCAGTACGCGCGGATCGTCGCCGATCACCACCCGCAGCGTCGCCGAGGCGCCCCGCTCTGCCGCCGCGCGCAGCGGATGGTCGTGGACCTGCCACGCCGCGACCGAGGCGGGCAGCCCGACCGCGACGGCACAGCCCGCAGCCGCCAGGAACGCGAACCGGGCCCGTCGCGGCGCCCACCTGCGCGCGGTGAGGGCCACCGCGACCGCTCCGCCGCACGCCGCGAGCCCGACGCCGGGGCCTGCGAGCAGCGCGAGGAGCGCGGCCGCCCAGGCTGCCAGGGCTGCAGGCACCAACCGCAGGTCAGGCCGGGCACGCGGGCCGAGATCGCCCCGGCGGTCAGGTGCTCCGCGGGATCGGCCCGGGCCGTGGTGCTCACGGCTCACACCGCCACCAGCCCTTCGAGCTGGGCGAAGCGGCGTTCACCGATGCCCTCGATCTCGCGGAGCTGGTCCACCCGCGCGAACCGGCCGTGGGCGGCGCGCCAGTCGAGGATGCGCTGGGCGGTGACCGGGCCGACGCCCGGCAGCCCGTCGAGCTGCTCGAGCGTGGCCCGGTTGAGATCGACCCGGTCCCCCGGGCCCGCGGCCTGCGCGCCACCGGCGGACGCCCCGCCCGCGTCGGGCGCGGGCGGCACCCCCACCGCGATCTGCTCACCATCGGCGACCCGGCGGGCGAGGTTGAGCGTGGCCAGGTCGGTGCCGGGCAACGCCCCGCCCGCCGCCTCGATCGCCTCGGCCACCCGGGTGCCGTCCGGGACCCGCAGCAGGCCGGGGCGCGCCACCCGGCCGGACACGCTGATGACGAGCTCGGCGGGCGCAGCGGCCGTCGGGGTCGGGGAGGGCTCGGCGAGGGAGACGCTCGGCAGCGCGGGCAACGGCTCGGGACGCGGGCGGCCACTCCACACGCCGACCGCCGCGACGATCGCCGCCACGGCCGCGACCAGCACCAACGCCACCGCGCCCACCCGGCCCGGATCCAGCCGGGCACCCCGCCAGGCTGCGGGGACCCAGCGTTCGGCCAGCCGCGCCACCCGGCCCGGTCGCCCGCCGGGGGCGTGGAGGGGTACGGCCTGCTCGACGCCGGGGTCCGCCTGCCCGTCCGAGCCGGCGAACACGGCCCACGGATCGTCTCCGCGCAGGGCGCCGAGATCCATCGGCAGGGTGTCGGGCTCGGCGTCCGCCCCTGCCGGTGGCGGGAACGCCGCCCGCAGGACCGGCGGCAGCGGGGACCGCGGGTCCGCCGGCGCGAGCCCGGACGAGGCCCCCGTCGTCGTCGCTGCTCGACTCTGACCGGACGAGTCCGCTGTGCGTGCTCGCGGCTCCGCCCGGGGGTGCCGCGGACTCGCGACGGGACCGCCCGCTCGTGCACCCGCGGAACCGCGCGGATGCGGCACCGCGAACGGCTCGGAGGCTTGGCGGGCGGTGCGCGGACCACCGGCGTGGGACGGCGGACGCTCGGTCACGCCCTCGACCCCCGACACCCGCCGGTAGGGCGGGCCGACGGGCGTGCCCAGCACCGCGGCGAGGCGCGATGCCGGGTTCTCTCGCAGGGGTCTTCGGGCCACGCCTCGACGCTAGGAGCGGATCGGGGCCGTGTCGGAACGCCGAGCAGATCTGTGGATCAGTGCGCTCCGCTGGGGACAACCGGCCCGATCAGTGAGCGGCGGGCACCGGATCGTCGGTCCCGTCGGGCAGGCTGGCCGGGGGGACCCGCGCCGCCCGGGGACGGGGTGGACAGGTGCGCGCCGCGAAGCCGGTGTCCCCGTGCGTCAGAGCCATCCGACACCCGACACCCCGCCCATGATCCACCCGCGGGGAGAGGACCGGTCGGGAACCGACCGTCCTCCGCCCCGAGTACGGATCAAGGAACGGGTCGGTCCCGCGGAACCACCACCACACCCAGCGCCCCGTTCCCGACGTGCGCGCCGATCACCGCGCTGATCTCCGAGACCACCGGGGCCGGGGAGCCGGGCAGGCGGGAGCGCAGCTGCTCCGCCAGGTCGGCGGCCCGTTCCGGGACCCCGAGATGGTGCACCGCGAGGTCCGCGCACTCGCCGGCCGCAGCGACGGCGTGCTCCACCAACCGCTGGGTCGCGCGGGCCGCGGTGCGGACCTTCTCCAGCACCGTGATCCGCCCGTCCACCAGGTGCAACAACGGTTTCACCGCCAGCACCGTGCCCAGCAGCGCCGCGGCCGTGCCGATCCGACCGCCGCGCCGCAGGCGGTCCAGCTCGTCCACGCTGAAGATCACCCGGCACCGCGCGGCGACCGCGGCGGCCGCCGCCTCCACGTCGACCGCGGGCAGTCCGGCGCGGGCCGCGCGGTCGGCGGCGAGCACGGCGAAGCCCAGGCCCATCCCCATCGCGCGCGAGTCGACGACCCGCACGCGCTCCGGGTCGACCTCCTCCGCGGCCAGCCGCGCCGCGTCCCAGGTCCCGGACAGCTCGCGCGAGAGGTGGACCGACACCACCTCGTCCGCCCCGGAGGACAGCAGGGAGCGGTACAGCGACGCGAACGACTCGGGCGTCGGGCGGGAGGTCTGCACGTCCAGGCGCCGGTCGGCGATGGCGGCGCTGAGCTCGCCGGGGCCGATGTCCACGCCGTCTCGCACGATCCGGGAACCGAGCCGGACCTCGAGCGGCACGACGCGCACGGCGCCGGTCAGCTCGACGGGCAGGTCCGCCGTGGAGTCGGTCACCACGGCCACCGCGGATACGGACATGTCGGGCAACCTACGGCCCCCTCGGGTGATCGTCGAGCAGCAGTTCGGCCAGTGTCTCCCCGACCCGGCGGTGCGCGGCCCAGCCCCAGTGCACGCCGTCGGGGTTGCCGTGCCCGCCGAGGACGTGCGCGGCCACCAGCGTACCGACGTCGAGCACGCGGACCCCTTGTGCCGCAGCCCATTCCCGCGTGGCCCGCTCCGCGGCGGCGCGTCCGGTGTGCACACCACCGTACTCGGCGGACCGGTGTACGGACGGCAGCATCGCGACCACGGGGATCCCCGGGCGCAGCGCCGTGACCGCCGCCCGGCACCGCTCCAGGTACTCGACGGTGAGCCTCGGTGGCAGCGCCACCCGCCCGGGCAGCGCTCGCGCGAGCCGCGGCAGGGCGGCGACGTATCCGGCGCGGACCCTGCGCCGCAGCGGTTCCGGCCGCAGCACCGGGATCAGCTCGCGCAGCGCCGTGGGCAGCGGGGACGGCAGCGAGTCCATCCCGCCGACCGCCAGCACGACCGCGGACGCGCGCGGCATCACCGCCCACACCCGCGGGTCGCCCGTCAACGCCCGCCAGGCGTGCCGGGCGGTCCAGCCGATCCCGGCGACCAGCTCGACCCGCGCGCCCAACGCGCGCCCGGCGACCGAGGGCCAGATGTCCGGGTGATCGGCGGGCTCCGGCCGCGACGGACCGTGGAACGCCAGGGAGTCCGCGAGGACCAACAGGTCAGACGACACCGATGTTGTACCCGGACAACCGCCACCGCGGGTGGTCCTTGCGTCGGGCCACCACCGCCCACTTGCAGTTGCCCATGCCGCCGATGATCGGCCAGACGCTCTCGGGCAGGTCCAGCAGCCCGGACACCATCCCGCCGATCATGCCGCCGTGCGCCACCAGCAGCACGGACTGGTCCCCGGGCTCGTCCGCCAGGTCGGCGTCGATCTCCTCGACGACCGGGAGGGAGCGCGCGACGACGGCCACCCGGGACTCGCCGCCGGGCGGGGTCCAGCGGGGGTCGCCGCGCCACTCGGTGATCTGGCCGGGGTAGTCGACGTCCACCTCGGCGACGCTGCGGCCCTGCCACTCGCCCAGGTGCGTCTCGCGCAGCCGCGGGTCCAGCTTGACGGGCAGGCCGATCGCCTCGGCCACGGTGTTCGCGGTGTCGACGGCGCGCGCGAGGTCGGAGGAGATGATCCGGTCGAACGCCATCTGCGCCAGCGCGGGGGCGGCGCGCACGGCCTGCTCCCGCCCCTCCTCGGTGAGCTGCGAGTCGATGTGGCCCTGCATGCGGCCCGCGACGTTGTAGTCGGTCTGACCGTGCCGCAGCAGGACGACCCGACGCAGCGTCACGCGGGGTTCCCCGTGATCTCCGGGAACTCCAGGGTCGGGCAGTCCTTCCAGAGCCGGTCGAGCCCGTAGAAGCCGCGCTCCTCGTTGTGCTGCACGTGCACCACGACGTCGGTGTAGTCGAGCAGGACCCAGCGCGCCTCGCGCGTGCCCTCGCGCCGCACGGGCTTGACGCCGTGCTCGCGCAGCTTGTCCTCGACCTCGTCGACGATGGCCTGGACCTGGCGCTCGTTCTGCGCGGAGGCCAGCACGAAGCAGTCGGTGATGACCATCTGCCCGGAGACGTCCAGCACGACGATGTCCTGGGCGAGCTTGTCCGCCGCCGCGGCGACCGCCACCCGGGCGATCTCCACCGCCTCCGCCGTTGCCGTCACCCGTGCACTCCCTCCGGGGCCGCGCCTCGGCCACCCACCACCAGTGTGTCAGCCCGTGGTCGGTGCGGCCCCGGTGGGCGCTCACTGCAGGTCGGAGGGGGCCGTCCAGGGCCCGCGCTCAAGGCTGCGGCGC
Source organism: Pseudonocardia xishanensis (assembly GCF_039541715.1). Lineage (NCBI taxonomy): Bacteria > Bacillati > Actinomycetota > Actinomycetes > Pseudonocardiales > Pseudonocardiaceae > Pseudonocardia > Pseudonocardia xishanensis. The sequence goes on along the minus strand of NZ_BAABGT010000123.1, from coordinate 36,828 downwards.
GTAGAGCCTGCGCTTGGAGATGTACTGGACCACGCCGTCCGGGACGAGGTACCAGACCGGCCTGCCCGCGGCCACGCGGTCCCGGCAGTCCGTGGACGAGATCGCCATGGCGGGGATCTCCACGAGCGTGACGGCCCCCTTGGGCAGGTGCCCGTCGACGAGCTCGTACCCCGGCCGGGTGACGCCGATGAAGTGCGCCAACGCGAACATCTCCTCGATCTTGCGCCAGGACAGGATCTGGGAGAGCGCGTCCGCGCCGGTGATGAAGTAGAGCTCGGCGTCCGGCATCTGGCGGTGCAGGTCCGCCAGGGTGTCCGCGGTGTAGGTCGGCCCGATCCGGTCGATGTCCACCCGGCTGGTGGAGAACCGCGGGTTCGAGGCGGTGGCCACCACCGTCATCAGGTACCGGTCCTCGGCCGGGCTGACGTCCTTCTCGGACTTCTGCCACGGCTGCCCGGTGGGCACGAACAGCACCTCGTCGAGGTCGAACCGGTCCGCCACCTCGCTCGCGGCCACGAGATGGCCGTGATGGATGGGGTCGAAGGTCCCGCCCATCACGCCGATCTTGCGCTGCATCGGCGCAGGATATCCCGGGCCCTGCGTCACACGGCCGTCACATCGGCCGCGTACCGTCGTGTGAACCACTTGGTTCAACGAAGGGAACGCCATGTCCTACGGGTCCGCCGCGCTCGTCCCCCGCCGGGTCTCGTCCCCGGCCGAGGCCCGCGAGGTCGTCGAGGTCGAGGGGGCCGCGCTCGTCTCGGGCATCGCGTCCGAGGAGGCCGCGATGGAGTTCGGCCGCGCCATGCTCGGCGACGACCTGGTGCGGATCGGCCGCCAGATCGAGGCCACCCGGGCGAACGCCGAGGCCGAGGGCGCGATCGTGGACGCCCAGCCCGCGGACGAGCGGGGCCGCAAGCGCGAGGTCAGCCGCGACACCACCCTGCCCATGCCCCCGCACAACGACGGGTTCGCCTTCGGCGACGAGGCCCCGGACCGGCTGTTCCTGCTGCAGGCCCGGCCCGCGGCGGACGGCGGCGAGAACTTCCTGATCGACGGCCTCGCGCTGGTCGACCTGCTGCCCGCCGCGCTGGCCGAGTTCGTGCGCACCGTGCCGATCGACCACTCCGAGCCGGGGATCCCGCAGGGCGCCGTGCACCCGATCCTGCGCACCACCCCGGCGGGGCTGCCGCAGGTCCGCCACCACCCCTTCCTCGCCCCGGTGTCCGACGACGACTGGCCCGCCGTGCGGGCCTGGCTCGACGCCGTCGTCTCGGCCCGGGACACCGGGACCCGGTTCCGGATGGAGGCCGGGGAGATGGCGATCGTCGACAACTACCGTGTCTTCCACGGCCGCCACGGCTACGCCGACCCGAACCGGCTGCTCTACTCGATCTGGGGCTGGACCACGTCCGCGGTCGCGGTGCCGCGACGGGTCCTGGACATCGTCCACGCCGGTCAGCCGGTCGGCTGAGCGACCCGGGCGCAGCGATCCGCGAGCGCCGCCGCCGCGGCCGCGTGGGCCGCGGCGACCTCGGCCGCGTCCCCGGTGCTGAGCAGGTCGAACTGCAGCCCGCGCCAGAGCGCGACGATCTCGCGGCCGAGCCGCGCCGCCTCCGGATCGGGGACGCCCTCGCGGCGCAGCTGCCCCGCAACCAGGTTCGTCCAGTCGTGCCCGACCCGCGACAGGAACCCGTCGAACCGACCGGGCTGGTGCAGCGCCACCCCGTAGACCTCGAAGAACAGCCGGTGGAACGGGTGGTTCTCGGCCGCGGCGATGCCCGCCCAGCAGCGGTCGAGGCGCTCGGCGAGCGGGCCGGTCCCGTCCAGCCCGGTCATGGCCGCGGCGAACACCGGGAACCGGGTCGACGCCGCCATCAGCGCCTGCTCGATCAGTTGTTCCTTCGAGGAGAAGTAGTAGAGGAGCATGCGGTTGTTGGTGCCGATGGCCGCACCGAGCTTCCGGAGGGTGAGATCGGCGATGCCGTGTTCCAGGACGTAGCCCGCGACCAGACCGAGCAGGCGCTCCCGCTCCGACTCGCCTCCCGCTCCCATGGCGCACACCGTACCCACCGACCAGGAAGGCCCGACCCGTGTCCCGCGACCTCGCCGCGCTCCCCAAGGCCCACCTCCACGTGCACCTCGAGGGGGCCATGCGCCCCGCCACGCTGGACGACCTGGCCGCGGCCGCCGGCGTGCCGTCCCCGCCGGTGCGGGAGTACGACGGCTTCACCGAGTTCGTGCAGCGTTACCAGGCCGCCGACGCCCTGGTCGTCACCCCGCTGGACCTGCGCCGCATCGTGCGCGAGGTCGTCGAGGACGCCGCGGCCGACGGCGCGGTCTGGGTCGAGCCGCACTTCTACCCCCCGCGCTACGTGGGCCGCCCCGGGTTCGGCACGGTCGAGGAGGTCACCGAGCTGGTGATCGACGAGGGCCGCGCCGCGGCGGAGCGGCTCGGCATCGGCTGCGGGATCATGATCTCCGCACTGCGCGGCTTCCCCGTCGAACAGGCGACGGACCTGGCGCGACTCGCCGCCCGGTACGCCGACGCGGGGGTGGTCTCGTTCGGCCTGGCCGCGGACGAGTCGCAGTGGCCGCCGGAGCCCTACGCCGAGGCCTTCGCCATCGCCCGCGAGGCCGGCCTGATCAGCGCGCCGCACGCGGGCGAGCTCGCCGGACCGGCGTCCGTCCTCGGCGCGCTCGACGCCCTGGGCGCGCGCCGGATCTGCCACGGCGTGCGCTCGGTCGAGGACCCCGCCCTGGTGGAGCGGCTGGCCTCCGACGGGATCGTGCTGGACGTCTGCCCCACCTCCAACGTCCTGCTCCAGGTCGTCCCGGACCTGGAGCAGCATCCGCTGGCCCGGCTGCTCGACGCCGGCGTGCGCTGCACGCTCAACGGCGACGACCCGCTGCTGTTCGGCCCCGGGGTACTGGGCGAGTTCGAGCTGGCCCGCACCTCCCTCGGCCTCACCGACGCCCAGCTCGCCGCGATGGCCCGCACGTCCGTCGAGGCGTCCGGAGCGCCCGCGACGATTCGCGAGCCCGCCCTGGCGGCGATCGACGGCTGGACCACCTGACTCAGTAGAGGTGGCGGAACTGGACGCTGATCCGCGCCGCGGCGGCGCGGACCTTGGGCACCCCGTGCTGCCAGGTCCGCTGGCAGGTCCCGCCCATGACCAGCAGGTCGCCGGGGCCGGGCAGGAAGCCGACCGACGCCCCGCCACCGTGCGGCCGCAGCCGGAAGGGGCGCACGCCGCCCAGCGAGATCAGCGCGACGAGCGCGGTGTCCCGTTCGCGGGCCACCCGGTCGCCGTGCCAGGCCACGCTGTCCGCCCCGTCCCGATACAGGTTGGCCCCGACCTGCGTGAACGCGATGTCGTAGCGGGCGGAGAGCGCGTCCGCCGCCTCCCGCAGCACCGGCTCCGGTGCCTCGGGGACGGACCAGCGGTGGGTCAGCCGCGGCTCGGGCAGGGTGCGCTCGTACATCCGGACCTCACGCTGCGCCCAGGGCGTGTCCCGCAGCAGCCGGTCGAACAACGCGTCCGCGCCGGACAGCCAGCCGGGCACGAGATCGACCCACGCGCCCGCTCCGAGCTCGTGCCGGGCGAGCCCCGCGAACGTGCCGTCGACGGTCGACGCGGGCCCGTCCAGCAGGGAGGGTTGCCAGGCCAGGTCCATGGGACCGACCCTACGCCGCGATGTCGAACATCAGTTCGATCTCCCATTTGACGAGATCGCGCTCCCGCATCGTGGTACACGCAGCGTACGGTCCGAGCATGCCACCCTCCCCGCGTCGCTGGGCGATCCTGGCGGTCGGCGTGCTCGCCCAGACCGGTGCCTGCGCGTTCGTCTACGGTGTCCCGTTCCTCGTCCCCACCCTGCGAGACGAGCTCGGTCTCTCCCTCGCCGAAGCGGGCACCTACGTCGCGGCGCCGACGGTGGGCCTGCTGCTCACCCTGATCGCCTGGGGCGCGGCGGCGGACCGGTTCGGCGAGCGCCGGGTGATGGCGCTCGGTCTCGGGCTGACCACGGTGTCGGTGGGCGCGGTCGCCTTGGCGACGCCCGGCTCCCCCGCCGCGGTCCTGGGTCTGCTCGCCGTCGGCGGTGCCGCGGCGGCGTCGGTGTTCGCCGCGAACGGCCGCATGATCATGGGGTGGTTCCCGCGGACCGAGCGGGGGCTCGCCATGGGGATCCGCCAGACGTCGCAACCCCTCGGGGTGGCGCTGGCGGGCCTCGTCCTGCCCGGGCTGGCGCAGCGGACCGGGGCGTTCCCCGCCCTCGTCGTGCCTGCCGCGGTCTGCCTGGTGGCGGCGGTACTGGTGGTCGTGGTCGTGCGGGACCCGGCGCGACCGCCGCGGACCGCCGAGGGGGCCGTCGGCACGCCCTACCGCTCCCCCGTCCTCTGGCGGGTGCACGCGGCCAGCGCGATGCTCGTGGTGCCGCAGTTCGCCTTCAGCGCCTTCGGCACGGAGTACCTGGTCCGCCAGCAGGGCTGGGGCGTGGCCGGGGCGGGCGCCTTCGTCGCGGTGGTCCAGATCGCGGGGGCGGTGTCCCGCATCGGGTCCGGCGTGTGGTCGGACCGGGTGGGCTCCCGGCTTCGGCCGATGCGCCAGCTCGCCGTGGGGGCGGTCCTGGTGCTGCTCGTGTTCGCCCTCGGCGACGCCGTGGCCCCGTGGCTCGCGGTCGTCGCGCTGGCCGTCGGCGGGATCGTCACGGTGGCGGACAACGGGCTGGCGTTCACGGCGGTCGCGGAGATCGCCGGGTCCGCCTGGTCCGGGCGCGCGCTCGGGATCCAGAACACCGGGCAGAACGTCGCGTCCTCGCTGACCCCGGTCGCGCTCGGCGCGCTGGTCGGGGTGACCGGCTACGCCGTCGGGTTCGCGGTGGCGGCGGTGGCGCCGCTGCTCGCCGTCGGGCTCACGCCGGTCCGGGACGAGCAGGAGCCGAGCTGGTGAGCCCGGCGGCGAGGAACCGCAGCTCGGGGGTCATGTCGGTGCGCGCGGCGGACTCGACCGCCGCGTGCCGGAAGACCGAGTGCCGGTAGCTGACCGCCGAGGCCAGCAGCATCGCCGCGCTGTCGACGTCCCCGGTCGCTCCGGACTCGGCCAGGACCGCGCGGATCTCGGCCACGAGGGCGTCGAACCGCTGGTGCAGCGCGTCCCGCACCGCGGGATGGGTGTCCGCCTCGCGCCAGAGCAGGTGGGACAGCACGGCCGAGGAGTCCAGTAGGGCGTCCAGCACGGCGACGAGCCGGCACAGGCTCGCCTCCACGTCCCCGGGGACGACGACCGCGGCCCGGTCGATCCGCTCCCGGGGCAGCCGCTCGACCAGCGCCTCGAGCAGGTCCGCCTTGCGCGCGAAGTAGTAGTGCACCAGGCCCTTCGGCACCTCGGCGCGGGCGGCGATCCGCGAGGTGGGGGTGGCGTCGAAGCCCTTCTCGGCGAAGAGCTCCTCCGCGGCGGCGAGGATCCGCTCGCGGGTCGGTTCGGGTGCGGTCATCGGAACACATCCTGACACGCGGGAGGCCGCGACCCGTGCGGTCGCGGCCCCCCGCCTTCCCTCGACGGACCTAGTGGGCGGCCACCCCGCGGTGCGCGGTCTGCGCCGCCGGCAGTGCGGTCGCGGCGACGACCACCGCGAGGACACCGCCGACCCACGAGACCCACGACGCGCCCGTCAGGTCGCTGTAGCCCATCACCCACGGGGCGATGAACAGCAGCACACCCAGCACGCCGTGCACCCACTCGCTCGCCACCGAGCCCGGCTGCGCCAGCGACCACAGCGCCGTCAGAGCCAGGACCACGCCGAGGACGACGAGCGTCCACACCGCGGCCGTGCTGGTGGCCACCACGATGGGCGACAAGGCCACCAGGACACCGATCACCAGGGCGACCCAGTCCTGCCAGCGCGTCCACACCTTCGCGGTCATCGCGATCACTTCCCTCCAGAGGACTTACCGATGCCTCAGGTCTACGCCTTGACTGGCCGCCCGGTCAAGAGTGATCGCGGCGACACCACAAGCGCGCGACAAGTGCTGCCCAAGCGGGTCGCCCCACTCTGGGGGCACCGACTTGCGGCACGGAGGAGGAGCGGACATGACCTGCCCCACCAGCACCCCGAACCTGATGGGGCTTCGCGGGCTACACCGGACCATGCAGGCCGATCTGCACCGGCTGACCGCACTGGTGGAGCGGCTCGCGGACCTGCGGGCGGGGATCGGGACGAAGCGGGCCAAGGCCCTCGAGGCGTGGGTGCGCGGACTGTGCGCTGAGATCCACCACCACCACGCGGCCGAGGACCGGGTCGTGTGGCCGGTGGTCTCGCGGTACGCGGACGACGGGCTCGCCGACGTCGAGCACACGGAGCTCGGCCCGCTGCTCGACGAGGTCCGCGAGGCCGCGGCCCTGGTCGTCGCCGGCCCCTCGGCCGAGCTGCCCGCACAGGCCGGGGCACTGGCCGGGCGGCTCGCGCGCCTGCGAGACGCCCTCGACCGGCACGTCGAGACCGTGGAGGGCCGACTGTTCCCGCTCGTCGAGCGGTGCGTCCCCGCGGACGAGTGGGCCGCGGTCGTGAAGGGCCTGCAGCGGATGCCCGGCGGACCCTCGGCGGCCTTCCGGGTGCCGCGGATCGTCGACCTCGCGACCCCCGAGGAGTGGGAGGCGATGCGCGCCCACGCCGGCCCGGCCCTGCCGCTGCTCGCCGTCCTCCTGGGCCCGGCCCACCGCCGTCGGGAGCGGCTGGTCTTCGGCTGACGCTCGGGGACCCCGAGCGTCGCTCCGTGGCGCTCGGGGACCCCGAGTGGCGCTCCATGGCGCTCGGGGAGCCCGAGTGGCGCTCCATGGCGCTCGGGGAGCCCCGAGTGGCGCGGCCGACGCTGCCGACCTAACGCCTGCCCGCCGTGGCCGCCCGCGCGAGGAGCGGGAGGTACTCGTCGAGCACCCACGGGATCGAGAGCACCGACGGGCTCGAGCTCGCCGCCACCCGGTCCGCCCCGACGATCGGCGCGAACCCCCCGGCCCGGAACGCGGGCATCTGCTGCACGGCGGTGTCGGCGGTGAACGCCGCGGCCAGGTCCTCGGTCCCGAAGAAGCCGACCAGCAGGTCCGACTGCACGCGCGGGACCAGCTCGGCGCTGACCGTGTAGTACACCGCGTCCCCGCCCGGCGCGTTCTCCTCGACGAACGGCGCGGTCCGCAGCCCGAGGTCCTCCAGCAGCCGCACCCGGACGTCCGTGGGTCGGAAGACGCCGAGCTGCCCGCCGTCCATCCCTCCGGTGTAGACGAACGTCGCCCCGCGGAGCTGCGGGTACTCCTGCACCGCGGCCGCGAGCCGGGACCGGGTGGACACGACCAGCTCCTCGGCGCGGGTGCTGCGCCCGAGCGCCCGCCCCGCGATCCGGGTCTGCTCCTGCCAGCTCGTGGCGTACGCGGTCTCGGGGTAGGCGACCACGGGCGCGATCCGCGAGAGCGTGGCGTACTGCTCCTGCGTGAGCCCGGAGTAGGTGGCCAGGATCAGGTCCGGGGCCGCGGCGGCGATCTCCTCGAAGGCGATCGGCTCCAGCGAGCGGCCCACGACCCGCGGCATCTCCTTGCCCGCCAGGGCCTCCCGCACCCACGGCAGCACGCCCTCGGCGTCCCCGCCGTAGTCGAAGAACGGCATGGCGACCGGGACCACGCCCAGCGCGATCGCCACGTCCTGGTTCGCGGCGCTCACCGTGGCGACCCGGGTCGGCTCGGCCTCGATCGTCGTCTCGCCGAAGGCGTGCGGGATGGTGACCGGGAACCCGGCGGCGGAGGCCCGGCTGCCGGTCGCGACCTCCCCGGAGCAGGCCGCGAGGACCGTCGCCGAGGCGGCCAGCATCCCGGTGCGGACGAAGGTGCGGCGGGAGAGGACGGGCACGGGCGGACTCCGGGGGGTCGACGACGAAGTACACCCTAACTCGGACATCTCACCCATGCCCCGGGGCCCGTGGCGACGCCGCCATACTGAGTACGTGTTCGGTCGCGGCAAGAAGGACCAGAAGGCGCTCGCCTCGGTGTTGGACCTGCTGGAGCAGCGGGCGCTGTTCGCCGACAAGGTCGACTGGTCGACCGTGCGACCGGAGATCGCCGCCGCGGCGGACGATCCCGAGCAGCTGGAGCTGAAGCTGTTCCACCTCGTCCGCGAGGTCGGAGGACCGCACGGCGGGGTGCGCAGACCCCGCAGGCCACCCGTCGAGCCGGAGCTGCCGACCGTCGAGATGCAGGGCGAGGCCGCCGTCGTGGCGCTACCCGCGTGCGCGGAGCAGGACGCGCGGGCGTACGCGGAGGCCGGGCGGTCGGCGCTGGAGGGCGTCGAGCCGGAGCGGTGGATCGTGGACCTGCGCGGCAACGGCGGCGGGGCGATGTGGCCGATGCTCGCGGCGGTCGCGCCCCTGCTGCGGGGGGACGGCGAGATCGGCGCGTTCGTCGACCGGGACGGCGGCCGGATCCCGTGGACCCTGCGCGACGGCGCCGTGGGGATGGGCGGGATCGCACAGGCGCTGGGTTTGAAGGGCCGCCGCGAGGGTGCCGTCTCGGTCCTGACCGACGGGTACACGGCCGGCTCGGGTGAGGCCGTCGCCGTCGCGTTCCGGGGGCTGCCGGACGTGCGCTCCTACGGCGCCCCGACCCTGGGCCTGAGCACGGGCATCGAGTCCGCCGCCCTGCCCGACGGCCTGGTGGTCAGCGTCGCGACCAGCCGGTTCGCCGACCGGGCGGGCACGGTCTACGGCTCCCGGATCGCCCCGGACGTACCCTCGGAGGACCCGTTGTCCATGGCCCTCTGGGACCTCTGACGGGGCCTGTCGTCGCAGCTCCACCAGAGCGCGGTCGTGCGTGACGATCGAGCGTAGGGCCGAGCATCACACGGGGAGCAGGGCCTCCACCACGTCCGCCAGCTGGGCCGCGGTGCGGCACTCGTGCATCGGGATGACGTCCGCGTACCGGGTCGCCGCGGAGTCCCCCGTCCCCCACTGCCTGCGGGGCTCGGGGTTGAGCCAGTGCGCGTGTCGCGCCTGCCCGACCATCCGCTTGACGATCGTGAGGTTGGGGTCGCGGTAGTTCGTCCGCCCGTCCCCCAGGATGAGCAGCGAGGTCTTCGAGGTGATCGCCTCTCCCCAGTGCTCGGCGAACGTGCCCAGCGCGTGGCCGTAGTCGCTGTGTCCGTCGAAGGCGGTCAGGTCGGCCTCGCGCAGCACCCTCTGCATGACGCCGGACAGCTCGGCTCCTGGCTCGAACAGGTGCGTGACCTCGTCCGTCCTCTCGACGAACGCGAACACCCTGACCTTGGAGAACTGCTCGCGCAGCGCCTGGACCAGCAACAACGTGAAGTGCGAGAACCCGGCGACGGATCCGGAGACGTCGCACAGCACGACCAGCTCGGGGCGGCCCGGTCGGCGGGTCCTGTAGGCGGGCTTCATCGGCACCCCGCCGGTGGACATCGACCGGCGCAGCGTCCGGCGCAGGTCCAGCTGCCCCCGCTTGGCGTGCTTGCGGCGCACCGCGAGCCTGCTGGCCAGCCTGCGCGCCAACGGGTGCACGGTGCGGCGGAGCTGGGTCAGCTGCTCGGCGTAGGCGGAGAGGAACTCGACCTGCTCGGTCTGCTTCGGCACAGCGGTCCTGGCCACCTGGTCCCGGCCGCGCTGCTCGGCGGTGCGGCGGCGGACCTCGTCCTGTACCAGCTGTCGGAAGCGGGCGATCCGGTCCCGGATCTCCCGACGACGCACCTCGTCCTGGAAGTCGCTCTCCTCGTCCTGGCGCAGCGCGTCCATGATCCGCGCGAGCAGCGTCTCCGGCGAGAGCAGCCGCAGCGCCTGGTAGGCGGACCAGCTCGGGTTGCGGCTCTGTCCCTGGACGCCGCGGCCGGTGGCGCCGGACCGCCCCAGCGCGTCCACGGCGGCGCGGGCCAGCTCGCGCAGCTTCTCCTCGTCCCCGTCTCGCAGGAGGTCGGCGAGCATGTCCCGCAGCGCGTCGATGTCCACGGGCCCCGGCTCGCCGTCCTCGCCCTCACCGCGGGGGATCTCGAGGTCTCCGCTGCCCGCGCCCAGCGCGGGCGGGAAGTACAGGTCGAAGAGGGTGTCGAACACCTGCCGCTGGCCCGAGCGGCGCAGCAACGCCGCGGCCAGGCCCTCGCGGAGCTCGGTGCGGCGCAACAGGTCCAGGGCGGTGATGACCTCCGCCGCGTCGACCGTCTCGCCCGGCCCGACGGACACCCCGTGCGTGCGCAGGGCACCGACGAAGGCGACCAGGTGACCGGGGAGCCCGTGCTCCGGGGCGACGATCATGTCAGTTCAACCTCAGCTCCGTGGTCGCCTTGACCTGGTCCGACTGGTGCTTGAGGACGACGCCCAGGGTGGTGCGGACGGCGTCGTCGTCCAGGGTGTCCATGCCGAGGGCCAGCAGGGTGCGGCCCCAGTCGATGGTCTCCGCGACGGAGGGGACCTTGCGCAGCTCCATCGCCCGCAGCACCCGCACGGTGCGGACCAGCTGGTCCACCAGCGCCTCGGGCAGCTCCGGCACGCGGGTCAGCACGATCCGGCGCTCGAGGTCGGCGTCGGGGAAGTCCAGGTGCAGGAACAGGCAGCGGCGCTTGAGCGCCTCGGACAGCTCTCGGGTGGAGTTGGAGGTCAGCAGCGCGAAGGGCTTGCGCGTCGCCGTGACCGTGCCCATCTCGGGGATCGAGACCTGGTAGTCCGACAGGACCTCGAGCAGCAGGCCCTCGACCTCGACGTCCGCCTTGTCCATCTCGTCGATCAGCAGGACGGTGGGCTCGTCCCGGCGGATCGCGGTGAGCAGCGGGCGCGGGAGCAGGAACTCCTCGGAGAAGACGTCGTCCCGGGTGGCGTCCCAGTCCTCCTGGCCCTGGCCCGCGGTGATCCGCAACAGCTGCTTGGCGTGGTTCCACTCGTACAGCGCGCGGGCCTCGTCGATGCCCTCGTAGCACTGGAGCCGGACGAGCCCGGACTCCGTCGACGCGGCGACGGCCTTCGCGAGCTCGGTCTTGCCGACGCCGGCGGGCCCCTCCACCAGGAGCGGCTTGCCGAGGCGGTCGGCGAGGTACACGGTCGTCGCGACGGCGGTCGAGGCGAGGTAGCCCACGCGCTCGAGGCGCTCGGTGACCTCGTCGACCGAACCGAACAGCGGTGACTGGGTGGCCTTCACTCCGCCATCTTCCCTTCTGATCGGCCGTTCAGCTATCCGTGAGGTCCGCATCACACCTTGACGCAACCCATCGATTGCCATAACCTGAGTCGCAACCAAGCAGTTGCTATAGGAGGACACCATGGCGTTCCCGGACCGGATCGAGCGGACCGTCGAGCTCGCCCACCCGCCGGCCCGGGTCTGGACCGCACTGACCACCGCCGAGGGCCTGGCGTCCTGGTTCGGCCACGAGGCGGAGATCGACCTGCGCCCCGGCGGCGCCGGGGTGCTGCGCTGGCCGGACCACGTCTCGCCGATCCGGGTCGAGCGGGTGGAGGAACCGCGGGCCTTCGGCTTCACGTGGCCCGTCCACGGCCTCCCGGAGGGCGACCCGCGGCGCACCTACGTCGAGTTCACGCTGGAGGCGACGGACGGCGGGACCCGGCTCACGGTCGTCGAGACGGGGTTCGCGCAGCTGTCCGCGGCGGCCCACGACACGGCCTTCGGCGGGAACGTGAAGGGCTGGGCCGCCGAGCTGGGCGACCTGGTGGCCAGCCTCGCCGCGTGAGCACGGATCCCGAGCTCGTCGCGGAGGGGGTGTTCACCGCCCTCGCCGACCCCACCCGGCGGGCCCTGCTCGCCGAGCTGGCCGCGCACGGCCCCGCCACCGCGACCGACCTCGCCGAGCGGCTGCCGATCAGCCGTCAGGCGATCGCGAAGCACCTCGCGCTGCTCGCCGACACCGGCCTGGTCACCGCCGAACCCGGCGAACGGCGGCGGGTGCGCTACCGCCTGCGCTCCGCGCCGATGCGGACCGCCCAGCAGTTCCTCGCCGCGCTCGCCCGGGACTGGGACGACCGGCTGGACGCCCTAACCGCACATCTGACGGAGGTGGAGCGTGCGGAACCGACCATCGAGGCGGAGGTGGAGCGTGCGGAACCGACCATCAAGGAGGAGGACACATGATCGTCTCAGCGCTGCAGTGGGAGACCGCCCGGCAGGAGCTCCTCGTCCGGGAGAAGGAGCTCATGCGCGCGCACGACGCGCTGGCCGCCGCTCGGCGTCGGATGCCCTGGCAGGAGGTGGGTTCCTACTCCTTCTCCGGCCCTGCCGGACGGGTGTCCCTGGAGGAGCTGTTCGCGGGCCGCCGCCAGCTCGTGGTGTACCGCGCGTTCTTCGAGGAGGGCGTCTTCGGCTGGCCGGAGCGGCCGTGTCGGGGCTGCTCGATGATCGCCGACCACATCGGGGACCTCGCCCACGTGAACGCCCGCGACACGACGTTCGTGTTCGCCTCGCGCGCCCCGCAGGAGGACATCGTGGCCATGAAGGAGCGCATGGGCTGGACCCTGCCCTGGTACACGATGACCGACTCGTTCGACGAGGACTTCGGCGTGCACGAGTGGCACGGCACCAACGTGTTCGTGCGCGCGGAGGGCGAGGTCTACCGCACCTACTTCGTCAACAACCGGGGCGACGAGTCCCTGGGCAGCACCTGGAGCATCCTCGACCTGACGCCGTGGGGCAGGCAGGAGGAGTGGGAGGACTCCCCCACCGGGACCCCGCAGGGCAAGCCCTACGAGTGGTGGGACTGGCACGACTCCTCCACCTCGGGTCCCGCGCCGCAGGAGTGGCGGGAGAAGGTGGAGGGCGGGATCGCGGCCTTCGATTCCGCCGCCCATCCGGCCGCCCGTCCACAGGGTTGTTGCGGCCGGTGAGGTTCCTGTCGGGGGTGGGCGCCACCATGGGGGCATGACCACTGCGCCGAAGACCCTCGTGGCCGAGCAGGACCTCCGCACGCGCGCCGAGGAGATCCTCGGCACCCTGGCGGGTGAGGGCGCCCGGCTGCGCGAGGACCAGTGGACCGCGATCCACGCCCTCGTCGCCGAGAAGCGCCGCGCGCTCGTCGTGCAGCGCACGGGGTGGGGCAAGTCGGCGGTGTACTTCCTGGCCACGGCCCTGCTCCGGGAACAGGGCGCGGGACCCACGGTGATCGTCTCACCGCTGCTCGCGCTCATGCGCAACCAGATCGACGCGGCCACCCGGGCCGGGATCGTCGCGGTCACCGTCAACTCCGCGAACCTGGACGAGTGGGAGCAGACCTACGCGGACATCGACGCGGGCGAGGTGGACGTCCTGCTCGTCAGCCCGGAGCGGCTCAACAACCCGGACTTCCGGGACCGGGTGCTCCCCCGGCTCACCGCGTCGGCGGGGATGCTGGTGGTGGACGAGGCGCACTGCGTCTCGGACTGGGGGCACGACTTCCGGCCGGACTACCGGCGGCTGCGCAACCTGATCGCCGAGCTGCCTGCGGGCATCCCGGTGCTGGCCACCACGGCCACCGCGAACGACCGGGTCGTCACGGACGTCACCGAGCAGCTGGGCCTCGACCCTGCCGACGGCCCCTCCGCTGACGCTCCGCGGCGCCGCGATCCGCTGGTCCTGCGCGGCTCGCTGGACCGGTCCTCGCTGCGGCTGTCCGTGGTGTCGATCAAGTCGCCCGCCGACCGGTTGGCCTGGCTGGCCTCGCGGCTGGACGAGCTGCCCGGCGCCGGGATCGTCTACACGCTGACCATCCAGGCCGCCGAGGAGGTCGCGGAGTTCCTGCGCTCCCGCGGGTACGCGGTGCGGTCCTACACCGGCAGGACCGACCCGGAGGCCCGGCTGGACGCGGAGGGCGACCTGCTGGCGAACCGGGTGAAGGCCCTGGTGGCCACCTCCGCGCTGGGCATGGGGTTCGACAAGCCGGACCTCGGGTTCGTCGTGCACCTCGGGGCGCCGGCGTCCCCGGTGGCGTACTACCAGCAGATCGGGCGTGCGGGGCGTGCGCTGGACCGGGCGGAGGTCGTGCTGCTGCCGGGCCAGGAGGACCGGGAGATCTGGGCCTACTTCGCGTCCTTGGCGTTCCCGCCGGAGCCGCTGGTGCGCCAGACCCTCGCGGCGCTCTCCGCGCACCCGGTGTCCACCGCGTCGCTGGAGACCCGGGTGGACCTCTCCCGCACCCGGCTGGAGATGCTGCTCAAGGTGCTCGACTCGGACGGCGCGGCCAAGCGGGTCAAGGGCGGCTGGATCGGCACCGGCGAGGAGTGGGTCTACGACCGGGAGCGGCACGCCCGCGTCGCGGAGGCCCGCAGGACCGAGCAGCAGGCGATGCTGGACTACCTCGCCACCACCGAGTGCAGGCTCGTGTTCCTGCGCCGCCAGCTGGACGACCCGGACCCCACCCCCTGTGGCCGGTGCGACGTCTGCAGCGCCTCGGTCTGGTCGCCCGAGGTGTCCGCGGAGGTGTCGGCCGCGGCGCAGGAGCGGCTGCAGAAGCCGGGTGTCGAGATCGCGCCGCGGAAGATGTGGCCCAGCGGGATGAAGGAGATCGGGGTGCCGCTGTCCGGGCGGCTGAAGGCGGACGAGGTCGCCGAGCCCGGGCGCGCCGTGGGCAGGCTGTCGGACATCGGCTGGGGCACCCGGCTGCGCGAGCTGCTGTCCGGGCCGGACCAGCCGGTGCCGAAGGACCTGCTGGACGCGGTGGTCCGCGTCCTGGCCGGGTGGGAGTGGGCCGAGCGGCCGGTCGGCGTGGTGGGGATCGGGTCGCGCACGCGCCCCGGCCAGCTGGAGCACCTCGCCCGGCGGATCGCGGAGATCGGGCGGCTGCCGCTGCTGGGCACGCTGGAACCGGTCGGCGCGCGTCCCGGGGCGCACGAGAACTCGGCGCAGCGGCTGGCGGCGGTGTGGGAGGCGTTCGGCGGGCCACCGGACCTCTCCGCGGTGGGTGGCCCGGTGCTGCTGGTGGACGACGTCGTCGACTCGGGCTGGACCATGACGGTCGCGGCCCGCGCCCTGCGCCGGGCGGGCGCCCCCGCCGTCCTGCCCCTCGCCCTGGCTCTGGACGGCTGAACCCACCCCGCCGCCTAGCGCATCGAGGTCGTCCCGCTGCGCGGTGGGGGGCGATCGGGGAACCACGTGGGTGTAATACGTTCGCGCCGTTCCCCGTCGGACGCGCGGTTCCCCCGGACCGCGAGAGGAAGGACGTCCCCCGTGAGCACTCTCGAGACCATCCTGACCGACCCGGCCCGGCGTCCCGCCGTCGTCGCCGACCTCAACGAGCTGGTCGGGCAGGAGGTGAAGGACAAGGGCGGGATGTCCGGCGCCGCGGTGAAGCTGGGCTACCAGACCGTGTCGAAGATCCGCCCGGGCGTCGTCCCGGCCGCGGTCGACCGGATGCTGCCGCAGTTCGCAGGCGCCCTGCAGCCCTTCTACGCCGACTACCGGGCCAACCCGGCCGGAGACTTCGGCAGCTACCTCGCCGCGCGCGAGACCGAGGCCGCGGACGCACTGCTGGCCGTCACGGACCGCCGGGCCGAGGGCTCGTCGTCGGAGGCGCTGCGGAAG
The DNA here is from genome assembly GCF_039541715.1 of Pseudonocardia xishanensis. Classification (NCBI taxonomy): domain Bacteria; kingdom Bacillati; phylum Actinomycetota; class Actinomycetes; order Pseudonocardiales; family Pseudonocardiaceae; genus Pseudonocardia; species Pseudonocardia xishanensis. Next base: position 21,286 of record NZ_BAABGT010000123.1, on the reverse strand, counting down.
GCCTACTCCAAGCTGCGCCCGAACGCCCAGAAGAACGTCGTCGAGGCGCTGCCGCGGCTCGGCTCGCTGATCGACAAGCACGCCGCGGGCGCGTGAGCCGCGGGCGCGTGAGCCGCGGGCGCGTGAGCCGCGGGCGGGGCGCCGGCGGACCGGCGCTCCGCCACCCGGCGCGCGGCAGGCGGGGAACCCGCCTCAGCCGACCGGTGCCTCGTCGGCGCAGGGCTCGCCCAGCAGCCGCGCGACCAGCCGCTCGCTGAGCCCCAGCGGCTCCCCGCGCCACTGCTGGTCCGCGTAGTCCAGCAGCTCGGCGGCGACGAGCTGCCCGACCGGCCCGGGATAGCGGTCCAGGGCGGCCTCGACCGCCCGCCGCACCCGCGCGGTGTGCTCCGTCGCGCCCGCCCGCGGCCTGGGCGGGCCCGGCCGCAGGGTCCGGATCGGGCCCGTGGTGAACCCGCGCGCGGGCGGTTGGGCGAGCACGTCGGCCAGGATGCGGTCCGGGGTCACGCCTCGGACTCGGCCGGCGCTCAGATGCCGTTAACCTGCACGCGTGCCCAGTGATCGAGTCCTGAAGACCATGAACGCCGCCCACCGGGCGCTGTTGCGGGTGACCCGCGGACGGATCGGCTACGCCGCGGGGGACATGCCCGTCGTCGAGCTCACCACCATCGGCCGCCGCAGCGGCGAGCCCCGGACGGTGCTCCTCACCGCACCCGTGGTCGAGGGCGACCGCTACATCGTCGTGGCGTCCCGCGGCGGCGACGACCGCCATCCGGCCTGGTTCCTCAACCTGCGCGCCGAGCCCGCGGTCCGGGTCTCCGTCCAAGGTGGACCGACGCGGCCGATGCGCGCCGAGGTCGTCGGTGCGGACGAGCGCCCGGAGCTGTGGGCCCGGATCGCGGGCCGCCACCGCAACTACGCGGGCTACCAGAAGCGCACCGAGCGCGAGATCCCGCTGGTCCGCCTCAGCCCGGTGTGAGCCCGGCTCACCGCCCCACCAGCTCGGCCAGCAGGGCCGCCGCGCGGGCCGCGCCGTCCCTCGGGACCGGCAGGTAGTCCACCGGGGTGCGCAGCGCGGTGAGGACGGCCTCCGCGATCCGGTCGGGATCGGCCTCGGTGAACTCCAGCTGCGCACCGGCCCCGTGCCTGCGCAGCCGGTGCGCCACGTGGATCCGCTGCTCGAAGTGTCCGGCGAGGGGGACGGAGACGAACGGGCGGTGGGCCGCGACCAGCTCCATCGTCGTCGTCAGGCCGCCCTGGACGAGCGCGACGTCGCAGGCCGCGACGTGGCGGCGCAGGTCCGGCAGGTACCCGTGCAGGTCGACGCCCGGGTGCGGCTCGAGCACGATGCGCGGCCCCGTGACCAACACGAGCCGCAGCCCCGGCACCGCGCGGACCAGCGCCGGGCGCGCGGCGAGCACCCGCCGCAGCAGCGGCAGCCCGACCGCGGTGCCGCCCACCGTCACCAGGCAGACGGTCTCGCCCTCGGCGTAGCCCAGCGCGGCGCGGGCCTCGGCCCGGTCCACCGGCGGCGGCGCGACGTACCCGGGGAAGGCGAAGTGTGCGGTGGTCCACTCGCGCACGGTCGGCAGCCCCGGGCCCAGGGGCAGGTCGACGAGGTCCGCGCGCTCCCCCACGAACACCGACCGGTCCCGGACCGTCGGGTGCCGTGCCACGTGGTCGATCATCTCCGCGTTGCGGTCGGCGATCAGCACGGCGTCCGGGTCGGCGTCGGTGACGGGCAGCCAGCCGACGAAGTCCGTCAGCCAGGCGAACGGCGCCCGCTTGAGCTCCGGGTTCTCGTGCAGGTAGCGGTCGACCTCCCAGCCCTCGTCGGCGACGACCAGGTCGACGGGATCGGCGGCGAGGACGTCGTCGAGCAGGTGGAAGTGGGAGAGCAGGATGTCGTCCATCCGGCGCAGGGCGTCGAAGGCGCGCAGGTCGTGCTCGCCTGCCAGGGACTCGACGTGCGCCGACTCGCTGACCAGCAGCCGGGACCCCGGGTGCACGCACTCGCCGCGCGCCGCGAACGCCGCGGCGACGGGCTCGCCCGCCAGCCACTCGACCTGCAGGTCCGGCCGCAGCGCGCTCAGCTCGTCGACGATCGCGAGGTCGCGGGCGGCGTGCCCGAGCCCGATCGACGACGTGACGACGAGGGCGCGCGGCGGGCGGCCGATCCCCCGCCTGCGCACCACGGGGGCGGGCCGCGGGGCGAACCGCTCGAGGAACCCGGTGAGCAGGCCGTTGAACCGCACCGGGTCCCGCAGCTGCGGCACGTGCCCGCTGCCCTCCATGACCACCAGCTCGCCGCCGGACCAGCGGGCCAGGTCCTCACTCACCGCGAGCGGGACGATCCCGTCCCGGTCCCCGTGCACCAGCAGCACGGGGCACCGGACCGACCGCGCCGTGGCCTCGACCGCGCAGTCCTCGACGATCCCGGTGTAGGTCGCGACGAGCACCTCCGGGGTGGTCTGCAGCGCCCACTCCAGCCCGTCCGCGACGGCGGTCTCCGAGTGCGCCTCCGGGAACATCAGGCGCAGGTACCACTCGGCGAACCCGGCGTGGTCGGCCAGCCAGCGCCTGCGGCTGACCATCCCGCTCCCGGTCTCGAAGTCCGGCGGGACGACGGTGGGGAACGCCGGCGCGATGATCACCGCGCCCTGCACGCGGTCCGGGTGCCGGGCGGCGAGCTGCAGCGCGAACCGCCCGCCCCGCGACACCCCGGCGACCACCGCCCGCTCGACCCCCAGCTCGTCCAGGACCGCGAGCGCGTCCCCCACGTGCGCGGCGTCGGTGTAGGCCGCGGGATCGGTCGGCCGGTCCGCCCCGCCCTGGCCCCGCGTCTCGAGCACCGCGGTCCGGTACCGGCGGGCCAGGTGCGGGACCTGGAACCGCCACTGCCGCCGGTCCACGATCGGCCACGACGGCAGCAGCAGGACTGTCGGGTCGCCGCTGCCGAAGACCTCGTAGGGAACCCGGACGCCGTCGTGGCACACGGCCCCGACGACGTCCGGCTCCCGCGCGCGCACTCAGCCCACCCGGGCGGGCTCGGTGAGGAAGGCCGAGACGATCGCGGCGAACTCCGCCGCCCGCACGGCGGGCACCGAATGGTTCCCTCCCGGAACCTCCACGTCCCTGGTCTGCGGCAGGAGGTCCCGCACGGCCCGGCGGCCCTGGGCGAAGAACGGGCCGCTGGCGGCCCCGCCGACCGTGAGCACCGGGCAGGTCAGCCCGGCCCCGAGCGTGGGGTCCGGTGCCCATGCGGTGGCCGCGACGAGGTCGCCCTCGAAGGTCGCGGCGGCGTCCCGGCGCGCGGCCGCAACCGCCCCGGGGATCAGCTCGTCGGACTCCCGTCGCCACTGCGGCCCCCACACCGCCGCCATGAACCGGTCGAGGGCGGTATCGGTGTCCCCCGCCTGCCAGGCCTCCATGACCGGCCCCAGGAGGGCGGCCATCTCGCCCGCGGCGGGCACCGACATGATCGGCGGCTCGAACAGCGTGAGGCTCGCCGTGCGCTCCGGTGCGGTCGCCGCAGTCTCCAGCGCGACGAGGGCCCCCATCGACCAGCCGACGACGTGGGCACGGGGCGCACCGAGGGCGTCGAGGACGGCGAGGCAGTCGCGGGCGTCCGCGGCGGTGGAGGCGTTCGCGGGGCGCGAGGACTCGCCGAACCCCCGTCGATGGATCCGCGCGCACCGCCACCGGTCGGCCAGCAGCGCACTGGACGGCGCCAGCGCCTCGGCCATGACCGCCCCGTGGACCAGCAGGACCTGCTCGCCCGTGCCCTCGACCAGGACGGCGACCTCGCCGTCGTCGACGGTCACCCGCTCGGCGTTCACGGCCGGATCTCGTAGACCGCGTTGAACGGGGTCTCCGCCACCCGGCGGAAGCGGGTGAAGCCCGCGTCCGTGGCGATCCGGCGGATCGCGCTCTCCCCCGCCTGCGCCCCGAGGGCGTACCCGCCGGGCTGCGAGAGGCCGTTGGGGACGCAGAGCAGCGTCGAGAAGCCGTAGTACGCCCGGCCGACCGGGTTGGCGTTGTCCTCCGGCCGGTCGCCCGCGATCGGCTCGACGACCATCCACGTGCCGTCGTCCGCCAGCGCCTCCCGGACGTGCCGGGCCGCGCCGAGCGGGTCGCCCATGTCGTGCAGGCAGTCGAACATGGTGACCAGGTCGTACCCGGTGCCGGTGAAGGTCTGCGCGGTGGCCACCTCGAACTCGACGTGCCCCGTGACCCCGGACTCGACCGCGGCCATGCGGGCCAGCTCGATCGATCCGGCGTGGTAGTCGGAGCCCCGCACCCGCGCCCGCGGGTACGCCTCGCCCAGCAGCACCGACGAGGCACCCGCGCCGCAGCCCACGTCGGCCACGGTGGCGCCCGCCTGCAGAGCCTGCTCGACGCCGTCGAGCGCGGGGATCCAGCTCGAGGTGAGGTTCGCGACGTACCCCGGCCGGAAGAACCCGGCACAGCCCAGGTGCACGTCGGTGTCCTGTTCGTCCCAGCCCATCCCGGCGCCGGTGCGGAAGGCCTCGGTGATCCGCGGCTCGGCCTTGAGCGCCCCGAGGGCCAGCTGGAACGCCGCGGGCAGGTAGACCGGTCCGTTCGGGTCGGTGAGGCAGAAGGCCTGCTCGGCGTCCAGCGAGTACTCCCCCGACGCCGGGTCGTAGCCGACGTAGCCGCCCGCGGCCTGGCCGCGGGCCCACTCGGTGACGTAGCGGACGTCGCAGCCGCTCCGGGTGGCCAGCTCCTCCGGGGTCGCGGGGCCCGCGGCGAGGGCGCCGTAGAGCCCGAGGCGGTGTCCGATGACGACTCCCGCGGCGGTGGTCACCGCCCCGAGATCGCCGACGACACGGCCGACGAAGGCGGTGAGACGGCCCTCGTCGAGGACGGGATCGGTGGTGGTCATGAGGACTCCTCCGGCACGCGGCGAGGACGGGCGTCCGGCCCGCCGTGCCCTGCGAGCCGGACGCGCGGGCCACGGTCCTCGCCGCTGTTGCAGCCTGGTTTCAGCGCTCACGCCGGCATCCCGGAGCGGCGGGCGAGGGCGGTCGCGGCGCCCGCGAGCGCCGCCGCGGCGGGCAGGCCGAGGCCCTCCGCCGCTGCCGCGTCCGCCCGCCCCGCGAGCACCTCGACCGGGACCCAGCCCCGTCCGCGGGCCGCGGCCAGCAGCGGGGCGAGCACCGCCCGCGCCCTGGCGGGGTCGCCGCGACCCCGCCAGGCCTCCGCGACGGCGATCACGGCGTCCGCGCCGAGCAGCCAGGCCTCGCCCGGCGGAGCGGTGATGCCCGCGACGAGCCCGTCCGCCTCCGCCAGCAGCTCCCGGCTGCCGGTGACCAGCGCCAACGGTCCCAGACAGCGCAGCCGGTAGGCCTCGGCCCTCGCCTGCTCGAGCCCCCGGGCGAGGATCTGCTCGGCCTCCGCGGGCCTGCCCGCCTCGATCAGCGTGGTGCCGAGGTGCGCGGCGGCGCAGGGGCCGAACCAGCGGTGCGGGCGCCGGGCGGCCTCGGAGACCGCTTGGGCGCCGTCTCGCACCGCGTCGTCCAGCCTGCCGCGCAGCCGGTGGACCCAGCCGCGGTGCGCCGTCAGCCAGGACCGGTGCGCGGGTTGGTCGCGGTCGCCGCACAGCGCGTCCGCCTCGGCCAGCCTGCGCTCCACCGTGGCCCAGTCCGCCGCGGCGATCGCGGGGAAGGCGCTCTCGAACGCGGCCCAGATCTCCAGCTTCCCCAGCCCCGCCGGGCCCAGCAGCGGACCCAGCTCGGCGAGCACCTCCTGCAGCGGCCCGACGGCGCCCAGGTAGGCGTAGGGGGTCTTCAGCCCGTCGAGCGCCGCGACCAGGGCGGCGTCGGTGCCCGCGGCCCGGCCCGCGGCGACGGCCCGCCGCCCCAGCGCGACGGCCTCGGCGAAGCGCAGCCGGTTGGTCGCGAGGATCGCGGACCAGGCGAGCGTCCGCGCCTCCGCGGCGCGGTCCCCCAGCTCGCCCGCCAGCCGCAGCGCGCGGTCGAGGTGCCGTTCGCAGCCGTCGAGGGGCTGGCCGAACGCGACCGCGACGTGCCCGCCGCGTTCCCGCGCGATCACCATCTCCAGCCGCAGGTCCCCCGCCGACTCCGCCGCGGCCGTCGCGGCCCGCAGGTCGGCCAGCGCGTCGGCCCAGGTCCCGAGCGCCTCCCGGACCTGGCCGCGGGCCAGCAGCACCCGGGCGACGAGCTCGTCGTCCGCGACGGTGCGCGCGGCGGTGAGGGCCCGACCCAGCAGCACCTCCGCGTCCGCGTGGGCGACCGCCCGGACGGCCCGGTCCGCGGCCACCAGCAGGGCCCGCGCGGCCCGGGCGTGGTCCCCCGCGGCGAGCGCGTGCCCGGCCAGGGTCTCCGGAGCGGCGGCGAGCAGGTCGGCGGCGCGGCGGTGGTGGGCGATCCGCAGCGGCGGCGCGGTCGAGGCGTAGAGCACCTCCTGGACCAGGTCGTTCGCGAACTCGTAGGTCCGCTCACCGAGGACCAGCAGGCCCTCGGCGACCGCGGCCTCGCACCGGCGGGCGACCTCGACGGGCTCGCGGCCCAGCATCGCGGCGACGACCCCCGGGTCCAGCGCGGCGCCGAGCACCGCACCCGCACGCAGCACCTCCTCGCCCTCCCGCCCCACGCGGCGGAGCCGGGCGAGCACCACCGCCTGCAGCGTCTCGGGCACACCGGTCCCGCCCGCGGCCAGCCCGCGCAGCGTCTCGACGACGAACAGGGTGTGTCCCCGCGTGCGGTCCGTGATCGTCGCGGCGAGGTCGGGCCTGCCCGCGGCCGCCGCGAGACGGGCGACGGCAGGGGCGTCGAGCGGGCCGAGCTCGATCCGGTCGGTGACCTCGGCGAGGACGTCGAGTGCCTCACGACCCTCCGCCGCCCGCAGCGTCCCGACGACGAGCAGCGGGCGGCGCGGACCGCGCCGGGCCAGGAAGTGGAGGAGCTCGACGGTCGAGAGGCCCGCGTTGTGCAGGTCGTCGAGCACGAGCAGGGTCGGCCGTTCGGCGAGCCTCCCGGCCACCCCGGTGAAGACCCGTCGCAGGTCGTCCCCGTCCGCGGCGACATCGGGCAGGACGTCCGCGAGGGGCTGTAGGAACAGCGACCGCTCGCAGGCGTAGCAGCGGGTGTCCAGCACGCGCGCGCCCTCGGCGGCGACCTCCGCGGCCAGCCCGGCGGCCAGGGCCGTCTTGCCGATCCCGCCCTCCCCGACGATCAGCACGACCCGGGTCCCGCTCGTTCGGGCGGCCCGCCAGGCGGCGGTCAGCCGCGCCCGCTCGGCGTCCCGACCCGCCAGCGCGGTCGGGGGCCGCTGGGGACTCGCACCGGTCGCCACCTCGGTCAGCAGTGCGGTGTGCGCGGCGCGGCTGGCGGTCGAGGGCGGCACCCCGAGCTCGTCGGCGAGCGCCGCGCGCAGCCGCTCGTAGACCTGCAGGGCGCCCGCCCGGTCCCCGGCCGCGGCGGTCGCGCGCATCAGCAGGACGTGGGCGGGCTCGTCCAGCGGATCGACGGGCCCGAGGGCCCCCAGCGCGGTGGCCGGGTCTCCCCGCGCCAGCGCCGCCTCCGCCGTGGCCGTGCGGGCCCGGCGGAGCAGCGCGGCGAACGCGTCCCGGGCCGGGCGCGTCCACTCCGCGTCCGGCTCCCCGATCAGCAGCGACTCCTCGGCCAGCAGGTCCAGCGCGCGCAACCCGGGCGCGGGATCCCGCTCGCGGGTGCACCGGTCGACGAGGTCGGCGGCCTCGTCGACGTCCACCCGCACCGCGGGCCCGAGCCGGTAGCCCGGTCCCCCGCCGCCCACCAGCTCCGGCCCGTACGCCGCGCGCAGCCTGCTGACCAGCGTCGCGACCGCCCGCTCCGGCCGCCGCGGCGCGGTGTCCGGCCACAGCGCGTCGACGATCTCCGGGGTGGGCACGGTGCGCCTGCGGTGCACCGCGAGGAGGGCCAGCAGCCTGCGCGGCGTCGGCCCGCCGGGTCCCGCGGATCCCGGTGCGCCCCGCACCTCGAGCCGCCCGGTGAGCCGGACGGACACCTCCCCCATACCGGACGACGGTAGCGAGCCCCGGACCTGCGCGAATGGTCCGAACGGAGCTAACCGGTGATCGCCGCGGCGGCGGGGCCCAGCGGCGGCACCCACTCCCGGATCTGCACGTCCGCGACCACGCCCGCCTTGGAGTAGGGGTCCGCGTCGACGATCGCCTGCACGTCCGCCTTGTCCGCCGCCCGGAAGACCAGCAGCCCGCCCACCGGCTCCTCCGGCGCCCAGGCCCCCGCGACGACGAGCTCCGGGAGCCCGGCCAGGTAGTCCCGGTGCTCCGGGCGGACCGCCATCCGGCGGTCGGTGTCGTCGGTGTACGTGTAGATCACGGCGTAGGTGCTCACGCTCGCACCCTAGGCGCCACGACCAGCCGACTGAACTCCTTCTCGACGACCGCCCCCACCGCCGGCAGGTCCGCCCCCGCGGGCACGGCGAGGATGCGCAGGTCGGCGGCGTGCGGGCGACCGGCGTTCCGCCAGCCCTGGACGCACCCCGCCAGCCGCGCGGCCGCCGCGGCACCGCCCGGTCCGAAGGCGCGGATGCCGGGCGGGTCGGCGACGAGCGCCGCGCAGCCGTCCGGGCCGGGGAGCACCACGGTCGCGGTGCCGTGCCCGGTGGGGACGAACCACGATCCCGGCGGCTCCGCGGTCCGCGAGGTCAGCAGCCGGACGGCGCCCGGGACGGTCACCATCAGCCAGAGCCCCAGGCCGTCCCAGACGTCCGCGCGCTCGAGCGGCCCGTCGATCGGGGTGACCGGGCCGGGGGCGTCGAGCCAGTCGGCCAGCACCGCGAGGTCCGGGCTGGCGCCCTCCGCGACCTGCGCGGACCAGCCCGGCCGCAGCTCCTCGACGGCGTCCGGCCCCGCGCCGAGCCCCTGCAGCCGGATGAAGGCGCAGCCGCGCACGGAGTCGCTGCGCAGCACGCCGTCGGCACCGAGGTCGAACGCGACCGACAGCTGGCTGCCGCGCACGGTCAGCGGCAGCAGCAGCCGCCCGCCCGGTGCCAGCTGCGCGACCCACTCCGGACGGAGGTCCCAGCTGCCCACGGTGAGCACGATCCGGTCGAAGGGCGCGGCGTCCGGGACACCCAGTGCGCCGTCCCCGACCCGCAGGTCCACCCCGGTGACGCCCGCCGCCGCCAGGTGGGCGGCCGCGGTCCGGACGAGCTCGGCGTCGATGTCGATCGAGGTCACGTGCGCGCCGAGCCGAGCCAGCAGCGCGGCGTTGTAGCCGGTCCCCGCCCCGATCTCCAGCACGCGATGCCCCGGCCGGACCGCGAGCTGCTCCAGCATGATCGCCATCATCGACGGCTGCGACGCCGAGCTGGTCGCCACGCCGTCGACGATCCGGGTGGGCACGGCGTCGTCCGCGTAGGCGACGGCGATCGGGTGGCCGGGCAGGAAGAGATGGCGGGGGACGTCGGCGAAGGCCTGGAGGACGGCGGGCCCGCAGCCGACGGTGCGCAGCGCCTCGACCAACCCCGCCTGCGCCCGCGCCGGATCCGTCATCCTCTCGAGTCTGTCACCGCCTGCCGAGCGCGCGCGACGCCGCGTCGGCGGCCCGCCGCAGCAACCCCAGGTGGTGCTCGCGCTCGGCCGCCGGGAGGTGGGCGGTCAGGCCGCTGATCGAGAGGGCGGCGACCGTCGATCCGGTGTGGTCGCGCACCCCGACGCTCAGCGCGCTGACCCCCAGCTCCACGTCGTCCTCGCTCGTCGCGTACCCCTCCTGGCGGATCCGGTCGAGCTGCTCGCGCAGCTGCGCCGCGGTGGGCTCGCCCGGCGCGCCGCGGCGGTGCAGCGGACCGGCCAGGTAGTCCTCGATCTGCTCGTACGGCAGCCCGGCCAACAGCAGGCGCGGGCCCGCGCCGAGGTGCAGCGGCAGCGCGCCGCCGACGCGCAGGGTGTGGGTCGAGGCGTAGCGCCCGTCGAGCCGCTCGACGCAGACCGCCTCGCCTCCCCTGGGGACCAGCAGGAAGACGGTCTCGCCGGTGGCCCGGTACAGCTCCCGCATCGCGGGCAGCGCGCGTTCCCGCACCCCCATCCGCCGGGCCATCGCGCTGCCGATCCGGAACGCGCCGATCCCCAGCCGGTAGGTGCCGGGCGCGGGACGCTCCACGAACTCGCCCGCGGCCAGCGTGCTGAGGACCCGGTGACAGGTGCTCTTGTTGAGGTCGAGGCGGGCGGCGATGTCGCCCAGGCCCATCTCGTCCACCTCGGCGAGCAGGTCCAGCACGGCCATCGCCTTCACGAGCACCCGGACGGGCTCCCCGCCTGCCTTGTCCGTCATCGCGCGCCCCTCCCGGTGACGATCACGCTACCGGTCACGCCGAGCCCACCAGACCCAGCGTGGAGGGCAGGTCGACGATCCCCGCGTCCGAGCCCAGCCCCTGCGCGACGAGGGAGGCGGCCGCCGTGCCCAGCCGCGCGGCGTCGACGACCGACCAGCCCCGGTCGAGGCCGACGAGGTAGCCCGCGGTGAACGCGTCTCCGCACCCGGTGGTGTCGACGACGGGCACCGCGAGCGCGGGGACCTGCGCGGCGCCCGCGTCCGACACCACCAGCGCGCCGTCGCCACCCCGGGTCACCACCACGGTCCCGACGCCGCGGCCGCGCAGCACGGCGGCGGCCTCGGCGAGGTCCGCGCGTCCGGTCAGCCCGCGGAGCTGGTCGTCGTTGGGCAGCAGGTGGTCGACCAGCGGCCACAGCACCGCGAGCCGGTCGAGCAGCTCGGGGCGCGCCACGCTGAGCAGGTCCATCGACACGACCGTGCCGTGCGCGCGGGCGTGTCGCAGCAGCTCGGGCAGGGCGTCGAGAGCGAAGTCGCCCAACACGTCCGGCCCGCCGACGTGCACGACGTCGGCCTCGGCGAGGAGCCGGGGATCCACGTCCGCGCCGGTCAGGGTGGCCATCGCGCCGGGGGCGTGCAGCGCGGGCCTGCTGCCGTCCGGTCGGATCGGCAGCATGGTCGCGGGCGTGGCGGCGGGTTTCGCGACGAGCCCCGAGGTGTCCACACCGTGGTCGGCCAGCAGCAGCCGCAGCATCCGGCCCGCGGCGTCCGCCCCCACCGGGCCGACGCTCACCACGTCCGCGCCGAGCTTGGCCAGGTCGACCGCGGTGCCGCCCGCGGTGCCCGCGGCCGTCACGCGGATCTCCTCCAGCACCCGTCGGCCCTGGCCCGCCGGGATGTCGGTGACCGGCCTGCCGAGCACGTCCAGGATGTGGGCACCGAGGCAGACGACCCTCACGACTCCCCCATCCGCCGCACCACGGCGGCGAGCTCCGCGTCGTCGAGCACCCGGGGGTCCCCCAGCCGGACGGCCGCGGCCCACATCGCGCACAGCCACTCGACGAGCTCGGCGCGGTCGTAGGCCTCGTCCGGGCTCGCTCCGTAGGCGACGGCGCCGTGGCTCTGCATCAGCGCGGCGGTCCGGCCCGCGAGCGCGGCCTCGACGGACGCGGCGAGCTCGGGGGTGCCGTAGGTGGCGTACGGCGCGACGCGCGGCGGCCCGCCGAGCTTCATGACGTAGTAGTGCACCGCGGGGAGCACGTCGCACACCGTCGAGACGGCGGCGCTGTGCAGGCCGTGGTGGTGCACGACGGCCGCGGCGTCCGTGCTCGCGTAGACGGCGAGGTGCAGCGGGGCCTCCGACGACGGCCTGCCGCCGCCCAGGTCGGTCCCGTCGAGCCCGAGGACGGCCACGTCCTCGGTGGTGATGTCGCGGTACGGCATGCCGGAGGGCGACACGGCGACCAGCTCGCCGGTGCGCACGCTGACGTTGCCCGCGGTCCCGACGACGAGACCGTCGGCCGCCAGCCTGCGCCCCAGGTCGACGACGGCCTGCTTGGCCGCGGCCAGGCTCGACGTCTCGGCCCGGGGGGAACGCTGCGCCCGCGAGGCGCTCCCCGGGTCGTTCATGCGGGCACCGGCTCCGCGACCGTGGAGTCGGCGACGACGACTCCGGCGGTGGTGGGCCAGCTCACCTCGACCCGGTCCCCCGCGGCGACGGCGGAGCCGTCGGTGTCGCGCACCTGGCCGGTCCCGCCCGCGTCGAACGCGACCAGCACCCGCCGGAAGGCGCCCTGGTACACCACGTCGGTCACGGTGGCCGACAACGTGTTCGACCCCGCCCCGCCCGCGCCGAGGCGCATCCGCTCGGGGCGCACCACGAGTGCGCAGCCGCCGTCGTCCCCGTCCGCGTGCAGCTGGGCGGTGCCGGTGTCGAGCAGCCCGCCCCGCAGCGTCCCCGCGAACACGGTGGAGTCGCCGAGGAAGGTGGCGACGAACCGCGAGACCGGGGTCTCGTAGAGCTCCGCGGGCGTGCCCACCTGCTCGATCCGCCCGTCCCGGAACACCGCGATCCGGTCCGACAGGGCCAGGGCCTCCTCCTGGTCGTGGGTCACGAAGACGAAGGTGATGCCCAGCTCCGAGTGCAGCCGGGCGATCTCCAGCTGCAGCGACTCCCGCAGCTTCTTGTCCAGCGCGCCCAGCGGCTCGTCGAGCAGCATCGCGCGCGGGGAGAAGACGAAGGCACGGGCCAGCGCGACGCGCTGCTGCTGGCCGCCCGACAGCTGGGCGGGCAGGCGGTCGCCGTGCTCCCCGAGGTGGACCAGCTCCAGCGCCTCCCGGACGCGGCGCGCCACCTCGGCCTTGCCGACCCTGCGCCTGCGCAGCGGGAACGCGACGTTCTCCGCCGCCGTCATGTGCGGGAACAGCGCGTAGCTCTGGAACACCATGCCGAGATCGCGCCGGTAGGGCGGCAGCCGGGCGATGTCGGTGTCGTCGAGCAGGATCCGGCCGGACGTGACCGTCTCGAACCCGGCGATCATGTTCAGCGTGGTCGTCTTGCCCGACCCGCTCGGGCCCAGCAGAGTCATGAACTCGCCGGGTCGGACGTGCAGGTCCACGGCGTCGACGGCGGGTGCGACCGCCCCCTTGAAGACCTTGGTCAGGGCCTCGGTGCGGATGCCCGCTCCGGTCGGGGTCTCAAGCATGGCTGCGGTTCCTCCGAGTGATGCCGGCGAGCCCGAGCAGGGCGGTGGACACGACGAGCACGACCGTCGACGCGGCCGCGATGGTGGGATCGACCTCGTTGGTCACCGAGGTGAACATCCGCACCGGCAGCGTCTGCAGGTTCGGGGACTGGATGAACATCGAGACCACGACCTCGTCGAACGAGGTCACGAAGGCGAACAGGGCGCCCGCGAACACCCCCGGCCGGATGATCGGCAGCGTCACGGTGCGGAAGGTCGCCCACGACGAGGCGCCCAGGCTCGCCGCGGCACGCTCCAGCGTGCGGTCGAAGCCGCTCAGGGCCGCGGTGACGTTGACGGTGACGAAGGGCAGCGCGAGCACGGTGTGCGCCACCACGAACCCCGTCGGCGTGCCGATGAGCCCCCAGCCGAGGAAGGCCGCGTACATCGCCACCGCGACCACGATCCCGGGCACGATGAGCGGCGCGAGGAACAGCCCGTCGACCGCGCCCTTGCCGCGGAACGTGCTGCGGGCCAACGCGAACGCGGCCATCGTGCCGAGCACCGTGGCCACCACGGTGACGATCACGGCGAGCTGCAGGGAGACCAGCAGCGCGGTCAGCCAGCTCTGTTCGGTGAAGAACGTGACGTAGTGCTGCACCCCCCAGGTCCGCGGCGGGAACGCGAAGCTGTCCTCGCCGGAGAAGCTCAGCGGGATCACGATCAGGGTGGGGACCACCAGCCACGCCCCGACCAGGACACCGAGGACGGCGAGCGTGCGACGCAGGACGGGCGAGCCGGTCACGTCAGACCTCCCGCGAGCCCGGCGCCCGCGGCCCGGCGGGTGCCCTTCGTGCGGGTGAGCAGCTGGACCCCGCCGAGCAGCACGAGGGTGACCACCAGCAGCGCGACCGCCAGCGCCCCCGCCGCGCCGAAGTTCACGAGCTGGTTGACCTGCACCGAGATGAACTGGGCCAGCATGGACTGCTGCGGCGACCCGACCAGCGAGGGCGTGACGTAGAAGCCGAGCGACAGCACCATCACCAGGGTCGCCCCGGCGGCGACCCCGGGGAAGGACAGCGGGAGGTAGACCCGCGCGAAGGCGGCGAACGGGCGCGCGCCGAGGCTCAGCGCGGCGTCGACGAGCCTGCGGTCGATGCCGCGCATGGTCGAGTAGACCGGCAGCACCACGAACGGCAGCATCACCTGCGCCATCGCCACCGTCACGCCTGCGGTCGTCCCCAACATGCGGACCGGCGCGATCCCGACCGCCCCGAGCAGCGTGTTGACCAGGCCGTTGTCCTGCAGCAACACCACCCAGGCGAAGGTGCGGGCCATCAGCGAGGTCCAGAACGGGACGAGCACGACGGCCAGCAGCACCGCCCGCCACCGGCCCGAGACGACCGTCATCAGGTAGGCGTAGGGGTAGGCGACCAGCAGGCAGACCACGGTGACGATCGCCGCCATCCCGAGGGTCCGCAGCACCACCGTGACCGACACGTCGTCGGTGGCCAGCGCCGCGTAGTTCCCCAGGCCGGGTTCCGGGCTGGTGACCGAGAGCCACAGCAGCCGCAGCGCGGGGACGACGAAGAACACCACCAGCACGACGACGGCGGGGACGGCGAGCAGCAGGGTCGCCCGCAGGAGCAGGCCGCGGCGGCGACCCGGTGGGGCGGTCCCGCGGTCCGCAGGGGCGCGAGACGCCCGTCGCGGCGGGGTGCTGACGGCCATACCGGCCCCTTTCGTTCCCGCTATTCGATACGCATTTCACGAAGCGAAATGTCACCGTGGCGGTCGGAGGCGGGTCGTGTCAACCCCCGTCGATCGGCCGTAACGCCGAGGAAACGCCATCCGGCCCGGACTCGGCCCGCTCTTGACGGCACCGGAAATGTGTGGCCATGCTTTCTGCGATACGAAGTGCGTTTCACATTCTGAAATCCTCCCCGAAGGTGGTCCCCCATGCGTTTCACGAGAGGTGCCCTCACGGCCGTCGCCCTGGCCTGCCTGGTCGGCTTCGGTGCCACCGCGTGCTTCGGCCCGGTCGGCGAGTCCGCGGGCGGCGGCGCGCAGTCCGTCGTCTTCGCCAACACCGGCGGCACGCTGGCCGAGATCTTCAAGGCCAACGCCTATGCCGACCTGGCCGCCGACGGCGTGTCGGTCGCCGAGGAGTCGCCGAACAACGAGGCCAAGCTGACGGCGATGGTCCAGGCCGGCAACCCGACCTGGGACGTCTTCTACGCCACGCCCTACACGGCGATGGGCAAGTGCGACACGCTCTTCGAGAAGATCGACTACAGCCGGGTCGACACGGCCGGACTCGACCGGAGCCAGATGTCCGAGTGCGGCGTCCCGGTCATCAACTCGTCGTTCCTGCTGGTCTACAACACCGCGAAGTACGGCGCGAACCCGCCCACGAGCTGGGCGGACTTCTACGACACCGCGAAGTTCCCCGGCAACCGCGGGATCATGAACTACGCCAAGGACGCGGGCATGGAGACCGCCCTGCTCGCCGACGGCGTCCCCGGGGACCGGCTCTACCCGATGGACTACGACCGGGCGTTCGCCAAGCTCGACGGGATCCGCTCCTCGCTGCGGTTCTACGACACCGGCGCCCAGCAGACCCAGGCGCTGCAGTCCGGGGAGGTCGACATGATGCTCGCCTGGCCCGGCCGTGCGTACGACGCGATGAAGAGCGGAGCGCCGCTCGCGGTGGCCTGGAACCAGCCGCTGCGCTACTTCGACGTGGTGACGATCGTCAAGGGCGCCCCCCACCGGGAGCAGGCCTACCAGCTGATCAACAGCCTGATCGGGCGGAAGAACCAGGAGGCGATCGCGAACCGGCTGCCGTACGGCCCCGCCAACACCGCGGCCGCCGCGAGCAGCGACCCGCAGATCGCCGAGTTCGTCGACGGCCCGCAGTCCCGGGGCACCACGGTCGTCCGCGACAACGCCTGGTGGGCCGCCAACCTCGACGAGGCCACCCGGCGCTGGACGGGCTGGGTCAACCGGTGAGGCTGGTCGGGTACGGCGACCGGATGTCCGTCCCGGCGGGGGGCGAGGTCGCCTTCCGGATCTCCACCGACCACCCGCGGGTGCGCCCGGAGATCGTCCGGCTGCGGCGTGGCGGCGGGCCCCGACACGGGTCCGCGCCGGTCGAGGAGCCGGTGTCCGCGGATCTGCCCGCCACCGTGCCCGGCCGTGTGCAGCACACCACCTCCGGCTCCCACGCCGTGACCGCGCCGCTGTCGCCGCGGTCCGGCCTGGGTCTCGCCCTCTGGTTCCGCCCGACGCTGCCCGCGGCGGAGCGCCCGCTGCTCGCCGTCGGTGCCCTCGTCCTGGCGGTGTCGGGGACGGGTCTGGTCCTCCGGGACGGCGACCGGGTCCTGCTCGCCCTGGACGTCCCGGTGGCCGAGCGGCGGTGGGCCTTCGCGGCCGCCGTGCTCGACGGGCCGACGGCACGGCTGGAGCTGCACCGGCCCGGGCTCCCGGTGGCCGCGGCGGAGGCGGCCACCGGGAGCGTGACCGCCGCAGGACCGCTGTGGATCGGCTCGGACGGCACGTCGGGCCCCGGCCTCGGCCGGACCTTCAACGGCGGGGTGGCCCGCCCGGTGGTCGGCGTGCCGTGGTCGGCCGCCGTGACCGAGGCCCTCGCCTGCGGCGCCGACCCGCTGACCCTGCTCGACCCGGCCACGACGAGCGCGCTGGACCTGGGTGTCGATCCCGGGGGCACCCGCGTCCCCGACCGGGGCGGGCTCACCACCGGCGCGGACGTGCACCACCTGCCGACCCGCGGCGTGCCCGGCCCGTTCTGGACCGGCACCGAGCGGGACTTCCGGGCCGCCCCCGTCGAGTTCGACGCCCTGCACCTGCACGACGACGACCTCGCCGACGCCGGCTGGGACACCGATCTGACCTGGGCGGTCCCCGCCGACCTGCCGAGCGGGGTCTACGCCCTGAAGATCACCGCCGGGACCGGACCCACCGTCGACACCGACCGGATCCCGGTCGTCGTCACCCCGGCGGCCCCCACCGCCCCGGTGCTGGTGGTGCTGCCGACCTGGACCTACCTGGCGTACGCGAACTGGCGCACCTACGCCGAGTACGAGACCGAGCGGCTCACCCTCTACGGGGAGGACCGGGGCATCGACGAGCGCGACCGGTGGCTCGCCCGGCATCCCGAGCTCGGCCGGTCGCTCTACGACGTGCACACCGACGGCTCCGGGGTCTGCTACTCGACCCGGCTGCGCCCGATCGTCAACGTCCGGCCGGACTACTACACCCCCACCACCAGGGGGTTCCGCCACTTCGCCCAGGACCTGCTGCTCCTCGACTGGCTCGACGGCCGCGGCGAGGACTACGCCGTGGTCACCGACGACGAGGTCGAGCAGCAGGGGGTCGACCTCCTGTCCCGGTACCGGGTGGTGCTCACCGGGGCGCACCCGGAGTACTGCTCGGCCGGGATGCTGGACTCCTACCTGGAGTACACCCGCACCGGCGGCAGGCTGATGTACCTGGGCGGCAACGGCTTCTACCAGGTCACAGCCCGCCACCCGGGCGTGCCCGCGGCGCTGGAGATCCGTCGTGGGCACGCGGGCGTCGCGACCTGGGTGTCGGACCCGGGCGAGGAGCACCTGTCCGCGACCGGGGAGCCGGGTGGGCTCTGGCGCCTGCGCGGGCGGGCGCCGAACGTCCTCGCGGGTGTCGGGTTCACCGCCCAGGGGTTCGACAAGGGCTCCGGGTACCGGCGCACCGCGGCGAGCGCGGACCCGGCGGTGTCCTGGGTGTTCGACGGGGTGAAGGCCGGCGTCGGGGACGTGTTCGGGGACGAGGGGCCGGGGCTCGGCGGCGCGGCGGGCGACGAGCTCGACCGGGCCGACGTCGCCCTCGGCACCCCCGCCGACGCCGTCGTGCTGGCCTCGTCGGTGGGCCACTCGGAGCGGATCGCGCTGGTCCCCGAGGAGGTCGACCACGGCTACGCGGCCCCACCGCCCGGCCCGCACCCGAAGATCCACGCCGACGTCGTGCTGTTCCACCGGCCCGGTGGCGGCGCGGTGTTCTCCGTCGGGTCCATCGCCTGGTCGACCGCGATGAGCCACGCCGGCGGCGACAACGACACCGCCCGGGTGACCGGCAACGTCCTCGACCGTTTCAAGGAGTCCTGAGTGCCCACCACCCGCGAGCTCGCCGAGAAGGCGCGCTTCGTCCGCACCGAGACGGTCCGGCTCACCCGGATCGCGGGTGCGGGCCACTACAGCGCGGTGTTCTCCTGCGCGGAGATCCTCGCCGCCCTCTACTACGCCGAGCTGCGGCTCGATCCCGGGCGGCCGGACCTGCCGGACCGGGACCGGTTCGTGATGAGCAAGGGGCACGCCGCGATCGGGCTCTACCCCGTGCTCGCCGACCTCGGCTACTTCGACCCCGCGGAGCTGGACGGCTACACCCGGCTCGGCAGCCCGTTCGGCGACCACCCGGACATGAAGCGGATCGCGGGCGTGGACTTCTCGTCCGGGTCGCTGGGGCACGGGCTGTCGGTCGGCGTCGGCATGGCGCTGGCCGGTCGGCTGGCCGGGAGCGACCACCGCAGCTGGGTGCTGCTCGGCGACGGGGAGCTGGCCGAGGGCCAGATCTGGGAGGCCGCGATGTCGGCGAGCCACTTCGGGCTGGGGAACCTCGTCGCGGTGGTCGACGCCAACCAGCTGGGCATCGACGGCTTCGTCTCCGACGTCATGGCCGCGGAGCCGATCGCCGAGCGCTTCGCCGCCTTCGGCTGGGGCACGCAGCGAGTCGACGGCCACGACCTCGACGCGCTGCTCGCCGCGTTCGCCGCACTGCCCGCCCGCGGCGGGACCGTCCCGCAGGTGATCGTCGCGGACACCGTGAAGGGCAAGGGCGTCGCACGCATGGAGCTGAGCCCGGACTGGCACGTCGGCAACCTCGCGGGCGCCGACTACGACGACGTACTGGCGGAGCTGACCCGATGACCCCCACGCAGGGCACGACCCAGAGTCCCGCCGAGTTCTTCGGGTTCAAGGACTCCCGCTCGGTCGACGGCACCGACACCCGCGCGGTCCCCGCGTTCGTGTTCGGGGCGGAGCTGGCCGAGCTGGCGGACCACGACGAGCGGATCGTCGTGCTCACCGCCGACCTCGGCCGCTCCAACCGCGCCACGGACTTCGGCGCCCGCCACCCCGAACGGTTCGTCAACGTCGGCATCGCCGAGAAGAACATGATCACCCTCGCGGCGGGGATGGCGGCGAGCGGCTTCGTCCCGTTCGCGGCGACGTTCGGCTCCTTCGCCGCGCTGCTGTGCGCCGAACAGATCCGCACCGACTGCGCGTACCCGAACCTGCCGGTCCGCGTCGTCGGGCACCACTCCGGCATGTCCATGGGCTTCTACGGCACCAGCCACCACAGCCTGGAAGACCTCGGCATGATGCGCTGCATCGCCGACCTCGCCGTCGTGTGCGCGACGGACGCGAACCACCTGCGCGCGCTGCTGCGGCTCTCCCTCGACCACCCGGGCGCGATGTACCTGCGGCTGGGCCGGGGGCGGGACCCGGAGGTCTACGACGTCGTACCGGAGCTGGAGCTCGGGCGTGCCGAGACCCTCCGGGACGGGTCCGACCTGACGATCATCGCCACCGGCTCCGAGGTCCACCCGGCGCTGCAGGCCGCCACGGAGCTGGCCGCCGAGGGCCTCTCCGCCCGCGTGGTCGACATGTGGACGATCTCGCCGCTGGACCGCCAGGCCGTGCTCGACGCGGCCCGCACGACCGGCGGCGTGCTCACCGTCGAGGAGGCCAACGTGACCGGCGGGCTCGGCTCCGCGGTCGCCGAGTGTCTGCTCGACGCCGGGCTCGCGCCGCGCTTCCGCCGCCACGGCGTCCCCGACGAGCACGTCCCCGTCGGGCCGCCCGCGGCCCTCTACGCCCACTACCGGCTCGACGGACCCGGCATCGCCGCCGTCGCCCGCGAGCTGCTCACGAAGGAGAACGCCGCATGACCACCGCCCAGACCTCCCTCGGGGCGCACGAGCTGGCGCTGCGGGACCGCGCGGACAGGGTCATCCCGGGCGGCATGTACGGACACATGTCGGTGCGCGCGTTCAGTGCGGCCCATCCCCAGTTCACGGTGTCCGGCGAGGGCGCCCGGGTCCGGGACGCGGACGGCCGCGAGTACCTCGACCTGATGTGCGGCTGGGGCCCGGTCGTGCTCGGCCACCGGCACCCGGGCGTGACGGCCGCGATCCTCGACCAGCTCGACCGCGGCGACTGCCTCGACGGGACCAGCCCGGTCGCCGTCGACTTCGCCGAGCTGCTCGTCGACACGGTCCCGGCCGCGGACTGGGCGCTGTTCTGCAAGAACGGCAGCGACGCGACCACCACGTGCGTCACGATCGCGCGAGCGGCCACCGGGAGGCGCAAGGTGCTGGTCGCCGACGGCGCCTACCACGGCGCGGTCCCGGGGTTCGCGCTGCGCGGCGCCGGCGTCACCGAGGCGGACCAGGCCCACCTCGTGCACTACGAGTACAACGACCCGGCCTCCGCCGAGGCGGCCGCGGCCGAGGCGGGGGACGATCTCGCCGCGATCCTGGTCTGCCCCATGCGCCACGACATCAAGCGGGACCAGGAGCTCGTCGACCCGGCCTTCGCCCGCGGGCTGCGAGCGCTGGCCGACCGGACCGGCGCCGTGCTGATCCTCGACGACGTCCGGTGCGGGTTCCGACTGGACCTCGGCGGCAGCTGGGAGCCGCTCGGCGTGCGCCCCGACCTCGCCGCGTGGTCGAAGGCGATCGCGAACGGCCAGCCCCTCGGGGCGGTCACCGGCACGGACGCCCTGCGGGACGCGGTGCGGTCGATCTACGTGACCGGGTCGTTCTGGACCGGGGCGGTGCCGCTGGCCGCCGGCCTCGCGACGCTCACGGAGCTCCGCAGGGGCGACGCCCTGCCGCGGATGAAGCGCTCCGGCACCCGGCTGCGGGAGGGCCTGGCCCGCCAGGCCGCGGCGCACGGGTTCGAGATCGCGCAGACCGGCCCGGTGCAGATGCCCATGCTGTCCTTCGCCGGGGACACCGACTTCCGACTGGTCACGGCGTGGGCGGAGGCCGCCGTCGAGCGGGGGGTCTACCTGCACCCCTGGCACAACTGGTTCCTGTCCGCGGCCCACACCGAGGGGGAGATCGACGCGATCCTGGAGCGGACGGACGACGCCTTCGCGGCCCTCGGCTAGAGCGTGTCTCTTAACTGAGGCGGGCGTGGATGACGACCGCAGCGAGGAGGACTC